>NZ_JBITFP010000006.1:39145-310829 GCF_044456245.1 Micromonospora sp. NPDC051006 | reverse complement strand
GTCGACCCGCGCACCCGCCGGCGCCCCACCCGCCCCCGCCAGCGGGCCGCGCGGGTGGGGGTCGCCGCGCGGGGGTGCCGCCGCCGGGGCGCGGCCGCCGTCCGCCCCGGCGGCCGCGCGCCACGCCCACACACCAGGCGGTACGGGGGAACGGACCCGTCCGGCCCCCGCGGGTGGTACGACTGACGAGTGGGAATTGTGTCTCCAGGCTTCCAGGGCCGCCCCCGCTCGTCGGAGCCGGCGCTGCCGCCGGGGCAGTACCTGACCCAGGACTTCCCGGTGCTCTCCGCCGGCCCGACGCCGAAGGTGCCGCTGGACACCTGGGAGTTCGTCATCAGCACGGAGACCGGCGCCGAATACAGCTGGTCCTGGTCGGAGCTGATGTCGCTGCCCCAGGAGACGCCGCACGTCGACATCCACTGTGTGACCCGCTGGTCCAAGCTCGGCACCAACTGGCAGGGCGTCTCGCTGGACACCCTGCTGGAGGGGATCGAGACCGACGCGCACTACGCGCTCGCCCACTCCTACGGCGGCTACACCACCAACCTGCCGCTGGACGACCTGCGCGGCGGACGGGCCTGGGTGGCGCACACCTTCGACGGCGCCGACCTCCCGGCCGAGCACGGCGGCCCGGCCCGGCTGCTGGTGCCGCACCTCTACTTCTGGAAATCCGCCAAGTGGGTGCGCGGCATCCGGCTGATGACCTCGGACCGGCCCGGCTTCTGGGAGACCGCCGGCTACCACGACTACGGCGACCCGTGGCGCGAACAGCGGTACCAGGGTGACTGAGGGGGTGGCGGTGAGCGTCCCGGCGCGGGCTCCGCTGACCTGGCGGGTCGCCCGGCTGGTGGAGCGTCGGGTGGAGACCCCCACGGCGCAGACCCTGGTGCTGGAGTTGTCCGACTGGCCGGGGCACCTGCCCGGCCAGCACCTCGACATCCGGCTCACCGCACCGGACGGCTACCAGACGGCCCGGTCGTACTCGCTGGCCGGGCCGGTGGTCGACGGTCCGGGTGGGCCGCGGATCGAGGTGACCGTCCAGCGGGTGCCCGACGGCGAGGTGTCGCCGTACCTGATCGACACCTACGCCGAGGGCGACCCGGTGGAGGTACGCGGGCCGGTCGGCGGCTGGTTCGTCTGGCGGGCCGAGGAGAGCGCGCCCGTCCTGCTGGTCGGTGGCGGCTCGGGCATCGTGCCGCTGATGGCGATGCTGCGGGCTCGCCGGGCGGCCGGCAGCCGCACCCCGTTCCGGTTGCTCTACTCGGTACGCACTCCGGACGACGTGATCTACGCCGACGAACTGCGCCGGCGGGGCCGTGACGACCTCGGCCTGGACGTGGCGTACCTCTACACCCGACAGGCGCCGGAGGGCTGGCGGGGGGAGCCGCACCGGATCGGGTTGGCCGACGTCAACAACCACGGCTGGCCGGCCGACCTGGAGCCGGTCAACTACGTCTGCGGCCCGACCGGCTTCGTGGAGACGGTGGCCGACCTGCTCGTCGGGCTGGGACACCAGCCCCGCCGGGTGAAGACCGAACGGTTCGGCCCCACCGGCTGACCGCCGAGGAGACCCCATGACGGAGATGTCCTACCTGGACGGCAACATGCTCGACGGCCCGCTGCGGGAGCTGTTCGCCGTCGACCTCAGCACGGCCACCGGCCAGTGCGAGCACTGCGGGGCCGTGGGCCCGATGGCCGCGTTGCGCGTCTACTCGCACGCACCTGGCTATGTGGCGCGCTGCCCGAACTGCGCGGAGGTCATGCTGCGGCTGGTCCGCTCGCCTGAGTGGGCCCGGCTGGATCTGCGCGGCACCACCTTCCTCCAGGTGCCCATGCCGCTCGACCAGCCGCATCCCGGCCCGCTCTAGGCCGTCCCGTCGCAGCCGCCCGGTGTCGGCCCCGGGCGGCGAACCGGTTGGACAAGTCCCGGTCGGGCGGCGAAAGTTGTCCGCCGTGAGATACCTGCGCAGCGGCGGGACTGCCGCCATCCGCCGACCCCGACCGGCCGACGAGGCGGAGTTCCTCGCCGCCGCGCACCGCAGCCGCGAGCTGCACCATCCGTGGCTCGCCGCCCCGGACAGCCCGGAGAAGTACGCGGCCTACCTCAGCAAGATCCGTCGGCGGGACGGTGCCGGCTACCTGATCTGCGATCGGGCCAGCGGCGCCATCGCCGGCTACGTGAACATCAGCGGGATCGTGCTGGGCGCGCTGCGCGGCGGCTACCTGGGCTACGCGGCGTTCCTGCCGTACAGCGGGACGGGGCACGCCACGGCCGGCATCCGGCTGGTGATCGAGCACGCGTTCACCGCGCTCGGGCTGCACCGGCTGGAGGCGAACATCCAGCCGGGCAACGAGCCGTCCCGGCGGGTGGCCCAGAAGCTCGGCTTCCGGCTGGAGGGATTCTCACCGGACTACCTGTTCATCGACGGGGCGTGGCGCGACCACGAGCGGTGGGCGATCACCGCCCCGACCACCGCGGGCTGAGCCGGAAGGGCCGGCCGATGTCGGCCGGCCCTCCCGGGACGTCGGTGCCCGCGCCGTCGGTCAGCTGCCCGGCCGGGGGAACGCCACCGGACTGCGCAGGCCGTCGCGGCCCACCGCGCGGACGCCGAAGAAGACGTTGTCCTTGGACAGGTCGACGGTCACCCGGGTGACGTCGCCGACCGGGATCACTTTCTGCCACTCGGCGGCGGTGGTCTCCCGCCAGAGCACCTCGTAGCCGGCCAGGTCCGGCTCGTCGCCGCGCTGCCAGCGCAGCGTGGTGTTGTTGGTGAGGTCGGTGGTGACGATGACCGCGCCCTTCGGGGTGCCCGGCGCCTGGGCCAGCGACCAGAGCGCGGCGCCGTTCACCCGGGCGACCCGGGTGATGTACCCGAAGTCGCAGAACTCGGGCAGGTCGCCGTACTGCTGCCCGTCCACCACCCGGACGTCCTGGTGCTGGTGGGCGAAGTCCTCGTGCGGCTCGGTGAACCGGCCGGCCGGCCAACCCTGCTCGAGGAACGAGATATGGTCGCTGCCGCGCAGGTAGCGGTCCCGGCGGTAGATCACCCGAACCTGCATACCGGTCGCCGAGTTCTCGGCCACATCCGTGACGAAGCGGGCGAGCTGCCTCGACGGGGAGTCGTTCTCCCCGCCCACCGACCGGCGGGTGTTCGCCTCGGCCGGAGTCTCCGCGGTCGGCACGCCCTCGGCGAAGAGCCGTACCGCGCGGGGGTCGCGCGTGCCGTCGTCGGCGGTGCTGCTGCCCACGATGTCGTCGCTGAACATCCCCTGCACGTCCGCGCCGGCCGCCTTCAGCTGCTGGGCCAGGTGGGCCGAGCCGTAGAGGCCCTGCTCCTCGGCGGCCACGGCGGCGAAGACGACGGTGGCTGCGGTGCGCCGGGTGGCCATCAACCGGGCCAGCTCCATCACCACCGCCACCCCGGAGGCGTCGTCGTCCGCTCCCGGCGCGTCGCTGACCGCGTCCATCACGTCGGTGGCCCGGGAATCGTAGTGGCCGGTCACCACGTACGTCCGGTTCGGCGACGTCTCCCCGCGCAGGGTCGCCACCACGTTGGTGATCCGGGTCGGCACCGGGATCCGCGACGCCGGCTGCTGGACGTAGGACTGCAGCTCGACGGTCATCCGGCCGTCGGACGCGGCCGCGTACTCCAGCATCCGGTCGTAGATCCAGTCCCGGGCGGCGCCGATGCCCCGCTCCGGGTCGTCCTGGTCGGAGAGGGTGTGCCGGGTGCCGAAGGCGGCCAGGCGGCGCACGATCGCCTCGATCCGGCGCTGGTCGACCGCGCGGAGCAGGTCGCGCAGCTCGCGGTCCGGTGGCTGGGGGCGGGCCGGCTGGCCGGGACCGTCCGGCGTGCTGCTGCCGGTGGCGCCGGCCGGATCGGCGAGCGCGGGTACGGCCACCGTGGCGGCGGTGGCGGCGGTGGCTGCGGACAGGAAGGTGCGGCGGGTGGACCTCGTGGGTCGGGCGCCGCTGTCGTCAGTTCCCATGACGGCAACCTCACCATTGACGGCCGTCGGTGTCCATATCGTTCGGCGTGGATGGGCTGAGGTTTCACCCGGTGCGGGTGATGCCGGCCCCGCCGCTGCTTCCTACCGTGGAGGGATGGCTGCCGCACGCCCGACGCCCGCGGACCCCATGCCCGGCGCGGTCACCGCAGGCGAGAGCGGTGACCAGCGGGCGATGCCGCCCGAGCTGGGCCCGAACTCGATGGCCGTGCTGAGCGGCCCCACCTTCATGTACTCCGACCCGGTCGGCGACGTGCCGCCGGGCAGCATCGGCGGGCTGGTGCACCTGGACACCCGGCTGATCAGCGGCTGGGTGCTGTCGGTCAACGGGGGCCGGCTGCTGGAGCTGGCTTCGGACACGATCGACCACTACTCGGCGCAGTACGTGCTGACCAACCCCGACCTGCCCGGTCTGCCGGTGAACAGCCTGGGGGTCCGTCGGTTGCGTTACGTCGGTGACGGCTTCCACGAACGGGTCACGATGATCTCGTTCTCACCCGAGTCGGTCCAGGTCGAGCTGCGGCTCGCCGTCGACGCCGACTTCGCCGACCTGTTCGAGGTCAAGTCGGGGGTCCGCGACCGGTCGTCGCGGATCGTCCGCCGGCACGCCGCCGACGGCTCCGAGCTCTGCTTCTGCTACGAGCGTGAGGGGTTCACCGCGCAGACCCGGGTGTGCGCCCAGACGCGGGCGGACCGGGTCGAGGGTGACGAGTTGGTGTGGACGTTCACCCTCCAACCGCAGCAGGAGTGGGAGCTCGACCTGCACGTGCCGTTGCCGCCCGGGATGGGGGTGGTGGAGCCGGTCCGTGGCGACATCGCCGACGTGATCCACCGCCGGGCCGACGACCCGCTGCGCCGGTGGGCGGAGGAGCGGGCGGTGCTGCGCAGCGACAACGACGCGCTGGAACGGACGGTGCGCCAGTCCCGCGACGACCTGGCGGCGCTCCGGCTCGACCTGGAGGTCAAGGGCCAGCGGATCATGCTGCCCGGGGCAGGGCTGCCCTGGTTCCTCACCGTCTTCGGCCGGGACACGCTGATCACCGCCTACCAGACCCTGATCGCCGGCCCCACGCTGGCTCGTGGGGCCCTGCTGGCGCTGGCCCGGTTGCAGGGCGAGACCTGCGACGACTTCACCGACGAGGAGCCAGGCAAGATCATGCACGAGGTCCGCAGCGGCGAGCTGACCCGCACCGGGCAGAAGCCGTACGGACCGAACTACGGCACGGCGGACGCCACCCAGCTCTGGCTGATCCTGCTCTCCGAGTACTGGCGGTGGACCCGGGACGACGAGACCGTCCGGTTCCTGCGCGAACACGCGCTCGCGGCGCTGCACTGGATCGACCACTACGGCGACCGGGACGGCGACGGCTACGTCGAGTACGCCACCCGCTCGCCGGAGGGGCTGGGCAACCAGTGCTGGCGGGACTCGCCCGACGGCGTCTGCTTCCCGGACGGGACGATTCCCGAGCTGCCCATCGCCACCAGTGACCTGCAGGGCTATGTCTACGACGCGAAGCTGCGGCTGGCCGAGCTGGCCGACGGGCCGCTCGCCGACCCGGAGCTTGCCCAGCGGCTGCGCACCGACGCGGCCCAGCTGTACGACCGGTTCAACCGGAACTTCTGGATCGAGGAGCGCGGCGGCTTCTACGCCGTCGGTCTGGACCGCAACAAGATCCCGATCGACTCGAAGACCTCGAACATGGGGCACCTGCTCTGGAGCGGCATCGTGCCGCCCGAGCGGGCCGACGCCGTGGTCCGACAGCTGATGTCGGACGACATGTTCTCCGGCTGGGGCATCCGCACCCTGTCCCGGGAGGAGCGGCGGTACAACGCCATCGGCTACCACCTCGGCACCGTCTGGCCGCACGACAACTCGCTGGCGGTGCTCGGCCTCGCCCGGTACGGCTTTCGGGCGGAGGCGAACCAGATCAGCCTGGCGCTGCTGGCGGCGGCCGAGCAGTCCGGCCACCGGCTGCCCGAGGCGCTGGCCGGTTTCCCCCGGTCCCGGGTCATCCGTCCGGTGGCGTACCCGACCGCATGCAGCCCGCAGGCATGGGCCACCGGCACCCCGCTGGCCCTGGTCCGGGCGATGCTCGGCCTGGAGCCGGTCGACGGCAAGCTGCTGATCGACCCGGACATCCCTGCCGAGCTAGGCCGGATCAGCGCCGAACGGGTCCGGGCCTTCGGCCACCGCTGGGAGCTGGAGGCGGTCGGCAACACCGGCTACGTCCGGCTCTCGCCCGGCTGAGGCCACGTTTGTCCCGGCTTTCGGCGGGAACGGGTCCGCAATGACGAAACCTCGTGTGGTGATCGTGGGGGCCGGGTTCGCCGGTTACCACGCGGCGAAGACGTTGAGCCGGCTGGCCGGCAACCGCGCCGAGATCGTGGTGCTGAACTCGACCGACTATTTCCTCTATCTGCCGCTGCTGCCCGAGGTGGCGGCCGGCGTGGTCGAGCCGACCCGGATCTCGGTGCCGCTCACCGGCACGCTGCACGGGGTCCGGGTGGTGATCGGTGAGGCCGACGAGGTGGACCTGCAGAACCGGTGGGTCGGCTTCACCCAGCCGGAGGGGGACCGCAACCGGCTCGCGTACGACCGGCTGATCCTCGCCGTCGGCAGCGTCAACAAGCTGCTGCCGATCCCCGGCGTGACCGAGTACGCCCACGGCTTCCGGGGCCTGCCCGAGGCGCTCTACCTGCACGACCACGTGGTCCGCCAGATCGAGCTGGCTGAGCAGGCCGAGGACCCGGCGGAGCAGCAGGCCCGGTCCACCTTCGTGGTGGTGGGCGCCGGCTACACCGGGACCGAGGTGGCCGCGCACGGGCAGCTCTTCACCGACGCGCTGCACGCCCAACGGCCCCGGCTCACCGTGCGCCCCCGGTGGATGCTGCTCGACGTGGCGCCCCGGGTGCTGCCCGAGCTGGACAAGCGGATGTCGGACACCGCGCACCGGGTGCTCGAACGACGCGGCGTGGACGTGCGGATGGGCACGTCGGTCGCCGAGGCCACCGCGGACGGCGTCAAGCTCACCGACGGTGAGTTCGTCCCGACCTGCTCGCTGGTCTGGTGCGTCGGGGTCCGCCCCGACCCGTTCGTGGCCGAGCTGGGCCTGCGCACCGAGCGGGGCCGGCTGGTGGTCGACGAGTACCTGAATGTGCCCGGCTTCCCGGAGGTGTACGCCTGCGGCGACGCGGCGGCGGTGCCCGACGTAACCCGCCCCGGGCAGGTCTGTGCGATGACCGCGCAGCACGCCCAGCGGCAGGGCAAGCTGGCCGCGCACAACATCGCCGCCTCCTACGGCAAGGGCCGCCGGCGGCCGTACAAGCACCACGACCTGGGCTGGGTGGTCGACCTCGGTGGCAAGGACGCGGCGGCGAACCCGCTACAGCTCAACCTGGCCGGCCTGCCGGCGAAGGCGGTCACCCGCGGCTACCACCTGCTGGCCATGCCGGGCAACCGGGCGCGGGTCAGCGCCGACTGGGTGCTCGACGCGACCCTGCCCCGCCCCGCGGTGCAGCTCGGCCTGGTCCCGGCGAACGCGGTGCCCCTGGAGAGCACCACCCCCGAGGTCGTCGTCCGGGGTCGCTGAGCGAGCGCACCGCGCAACGGTACGGGTGGCCGAGCGGCCACCCGTTTCCGTGCCGTCAGGCGGGCGGCGGGGGACGGCGGATCGGGGCGTACTCGCGCAGCAGGATCTGCACGATGCCCGCGGCCGGGATGGCCAGCAGCGCCCCGACCAGGCCGGCCAGATTGGCCGCGAGCAGCACGCTGACCAGCACGGTCAGCGGGTTGAGTCGGACCGCCCGGGCCAGGATGATCGGCTGGAGCACGTGGTTCTCGAACTGCTGGTAGACCACGAAGAAGACCAGCACCACGATGCCGGCGGTCGGCGAGTGCAGGAACCCGGCCCCGGCCGCGATGACCGCGCCGAGGGTCGCGCCGACCAGGGGGATGAGGTCGGCGATCGCGACCAGCAGGGCGATCACCGCGGCGAACGGCACCCCGGTCACCAGCAGCACCAGGAAGGTCAGCAGGCCGCAGATGACGCTGATCAGCAAGTTGCCGGTGAGGTAGCCGGTGACCGTGCGGGAGATCTCCCGGCCGATCCGCCGCCACCGCTGCGCCCGGGCCTCCCCACCCGCGGCCAGCACCGTGCCGGTGATCCGCGGCGACTCCAGCACCATCAGGTACGCCAGCACGATCACCGTCACCAGGCCGGCGACGCCTTCCACCACACCGCGCAGCACCCCGACCGCCGGAGTGCGCAGCCGCTCGCCGTACTGGCGGAGCTGGTCGGAGTGGTTGGCCAGGTAGTCCCGCAGCCCGACCCGGTCGAGCAGCCGCCCCACCGGGCCGCGCCCGGCTCTGGCGTCGCGCAGCAGCTCCGGGGCGCGCTCGGCAAACCGGCTCAGCTCGTCGACGAGCGGCGCGATGATCACCGCGGCGAGCGCCGCGAGCACGATGAAGGTGGCCACGAAGACCAGCAGCGTGGCCAGCGCACGGTGCCGGACCCGCCACCGTTGCAGCCGGTCGACGAGGGGCTTGAGCGCGACGGCGAAGAACGCCGCGACGACGATCCAGACCAGCACCCGGCGGGTGGCGTACACCAGGGCCAGCGCGAGCACGGTCGCCAACGCCAGCCCGATGACGATCAGCGTCCGGCGGGCCGTCGTCCGGTCGTCGGCGTTGCTCATCCGCCGCGGCTACCCGCGCGGCGGCCCCGGAAACCCGTCGGCGTCGGTGGCCGGCCGGGCGCCGGCCACGAAGTCGTCCAGCGCCTTTCCGTGCAGCACCCCGCCGGGCACCCGGTCGCGGGCGGCGGCCGTCGCCAGCCGCGCCACCGGCAACCGGTCCGGGCGGCGCGCGGCGGCAAGCACCACGTTGCCGTACCGCCGACCGCGCAGCATCCGCCGGTCGGCGACCAGGCAGACGTCGGCGAAGACCGCGCGCAGGGTGGCCACCTGCACCCGGGTGGTCACCAGCGGCGGCAGGTCGGTGAGGTTGACCAGGTGGATGCCGTCCGGCCGCAGCGTGCGGGCCACCTCGGCGGCGAACTCGACGGTGCGGACGTGACCGGGCATCCGGGCCGCCCGGTAGATGTCGGCGAGCACCAGGTCGTAAAGGCCCGATGGGGCGGTGGTGACCGCCGCGCGGGCGTCGGCGGCCTCGACGCGTACCTCGGGCGGGAGGGCCGGCAGCTCCCGGCGGACCAGCTCGACCACCGCCTCGTCCCGCTCGACGACCAGTTGTGCCGAGCCCGGCCGGGTCGCGGCCAGGTAGCGGGGCAGGGTCAGCGCGCCGCCGCCCAGGTGCAGCGCGGAGAGCGGGGTGCCCCCGGTCGCCGCCAGATCGGCCACCGCGGCCATCCGCCGCACATACTCGAAGTGCAGGTAGCGGGGGTCAACGATGTCCACGTAGGACTGTTCGACGCCGCCGGCGAGCAGCAGCCGCCCGGTCCGCCGTGCCGGGTCGGTGATCAGCTCAAGCCGGTCGGCGGCGGATTCCATGGCGGGCACGGTAGCCGGTCACCGGCGGGGCGCCGGTGGTGGGACCGGCGGGCCGAACGGGCGGCCCACCGGTCCCGCGCCGTCAGCCGCCGGCCATCCCGGCGCCGGCCTCGTCGATCGCGGCGTCGATCCGCCGGGCGAGATCGAGGTCGAGCGCGGTGACCGCGTCGGCCTGCCGGGACCGTACGGTCAGCACGGCCGCGGTCGGGCCGGGCCGGCCGATCGTCGGCACCCGGCCGGTCTCCTGCCGGAGCTGCTCGATGCGGTCCAGCACCCGGTCGAGGTTGTCCGGGGGCAGCGCGATGACCCGGTACAGCTGGGTGTTGTCGCCGGACCAGTAGGGCATGTCGTCGAGTGCCGCCGCCAGTTCCGCCTCGGTGAGCGGAGGCGTCGAGGTGCTCGCGCCGACCACACCGCCGCCGACGGCCGGCGGTTGCAGCAACTCGCGCA
This sequence comes from Micromonospora sp. NPDC051006, assembly GCF_044456245.1. Lineage (NCBI taxonomy): Bacteria > Bacillati > Actinomycetota > Actinomycetes > Micromonosporales > Micromonosporaceae > Micromonospora > Micromonospora sp. NPDC051006. Next base: position 300,863 of record NZ_JBITFP010000006.1, on the reverse strand, counting down.
GACCGTCCGGGACGTGCAGCGACTCGATCAGGTCGCCGTCGGCCTCGGCGAGCGCCGCGAGCGTCGCCTCGACCTGGTAGCGGGCCTGCTCCGGGGTGTTGCCGCTGATCCGGCCGACCTCGGCCAGGAAGCCGGGCAGATCATGCCGGCGCTCGATGCCGTCGATCGGCACCACGTCGTGCAGCGACTGGGGCACCGCCGAGAGCAGCCTGCGGCGGGCACCCTCGTCCAGCGCGAACGCGAGGACCAGCACGGTAGCCTCGGCGCCCACCTTGGCCGTCGGGAAGTCGACGCCGGAGCGGCGCCGGACGTCCTCGACGAGGTCCTGATAGCCCATCGACTCGGTTCCGCCCGCATTCACCCCGGGTGCCAGTTGCGGCCGGGGATTCGCCGGTGTGCCGGTCTGCGGCGGGGACGGTCCGCCCCGCGCCGGGTCGGGCTTGTGCCGGCTGCCGGCCGGCGGCGGCCCGGCGCGCTTGCCCCGGTCAAGGTGGGTGAGCTGCTTGGAGGCGCTCAGGCTGACGCCCGTCTCGCTGGGTTGGCGGCCCTGTTCGCGGGCCTGCCGCGCGAGCGCTCGGCGGCGTTGGTTGTCGCCCTCCATCTGCTTGCGCATGGTGACACCCCTTCCGCTGGGGATCCGTGGTTCCGCTGGTCGCCTTCCCGGCGCCGCCGGGAAGGTAACGGGCGCCGCCGCCCGGGCCCGGTGCGCCGGGCCGGCGGCTTCATCCGGCGCGGGTGAGGGGCGCTCACCCGTCCGGCCCGCACGATCAGGTCAGGACCGGAGTTCTTCCGAGGTACGCGGAAGGAAGGTCGACATGAAGCGGATCGTCGAGATCGTCCCGGCCCGGCCGGGTTGGTACGCCCGCTGGCGCCTCACGCCCGAGGCCACCCGCTGCTACGCGGTGAGCCTCTGGGCACTGCTGGAGGAGGCAGACGGCACCGGCCGGGAGGTGATCGGCGTCGACTGCATCGGCCAGTGGCCCGGAGCGGACGACAACGAGGCCGGTGGGGAGTTCGTCCGTTATCTGTTCCAGACGCCGGATTCCGGGCCACCCGAGGACGCCGAGCCACCGTTGTCGGCCACCGAGCGGCGCGACGACGGGCCGCGACTGCAGCCGGTCACCGCGCAGTAGACCCCGTTCCGGCCCCCGACCCCTGGTCCCAGGGTCGGGGGCCACCCGCCTTACCGGGCTCGGCCCGGTGGTCAGCCGGTGGCCCGCAGGTCGCCGTCGGACGCCCGCGCCACGCCCAGCAGCTCGGCGAGGCCGGTGCGGTCCAGCAGCTGCTGGAGCTGTGGGCTGACCCCGGTCAGCCGGATCGGGCTGGTGCCGGCGCGGTGCGCCACGAGGAACGCACTCAGCCCGGAGGAGTCGCAGAGGCCGACCTGGCTCAGGTCGATCACCAGCTGCTGGCAGCCCTCCTGGCGCAGCTCGGCGGCGGCCGAGATGAGCTGCGGCGCGGTGTCGAAGTCGAGGTCACCGGTGAGCGTGAGCCGGGCGGTTGCGGCGTCGAGCCGGCTCACCTCGGTGGTCAACAACTGCGCGGGCATCGCCCCATGTTCGCAGTCCTGGGCCGTACCGCAAAAGGGGGCGGCTCGAAGCGGCCGGGGGCGGTCAGGCGGTGGCGGCCGGCCGGTGCGGCGCTGCCCGGGTCTGCGTAGCGGGCCGGGCGAGCAGGCCCGTGACGCCGGTCAGGTCGAGGATCGCGGCCAGGAAGCGGGGGACTTCGCGCAGTTCGATGCTGGTGCCTACGTCCTGGCCCGTGCGCCAGGCGTAGACGATCACGGCGAGGCCGGTGCTGTCGATGAAGAGCAGCTCGGCGAAGTCCAGGACGATCACCGGCGGGGCGTCGGCGAGGACGCGCCCGATCTCCTCGCGCAGCGGGGCGGTGGTGGCATAGGCCAGGTCGCCGCCGACCCGGATCAGCGGCGCCTGCGGATCCGACCGGTCGACGGAGAAGCTCAGCGGTGCCGACTCGGGTGTCCGCCCGTCGAATGTCACACTCACGCCTCTCCGCAGGCTGCCTGTCTGCCCGGATCGTAACAATCCCGGACGGCCGCCGCCCGGTGGCAGACGGCCGGCCCGCACGGCGGTGGGGTGGCGGTTCGGGTGCACCCGCGTAGGGTGGACCGTGGGATTTGACCGTGAACGCCGGTTCCCGGCGGGCTGCGCGACGACGAGGAGTGGGGCTTAGCTGGTGACTGCTGCCGACGTCAGGGGCTTCGACCCGGGCGACGGACGGACCGTCACGCCGAGTGGCGTACGAGCATCGGCGCGGACGCCAGTGTCCGGCCGTCCCCCACGTGTGCTGCCGCCGCTGGCCCCCGACCGGCCACTCGCCGCCGAGTGGTCCGAGGTCGTCGAGCACTTCCGGGAGGGTCTGATCGTCTGCGACGCCGACGGCGTCGTACGGCAGGTCAGCCCGGTGGCCGAACGCCTGCTGCCGGAGGTCGTGCCCGGTGTCCCGCTCGCCGCGGCCGGCCTGCTCGGCCTGGTCGGTGAACCCGATCCCGCCGGCTTCGCGCACCGGTCCCGTCGGCTGAAGGCCCGCCAGGTGCCGCTCTCCGGTGGCCGCTGCTGCTGGTACGTCGAGGACGTCACGGAGAGCGTGAGCCGCGCGGACGCCCTGCTCGCCGAGCGCGCCCGCTCGGCCTTCCTGGCCGTGGTGGGGGAGAAGCTCGGCAACCCGCTGCACCCGGATCGCGCCTCGGCGGCGGTGGTCCGCCTCGCCGTGCCCACCCTGGCCGACGTGGCGGTGCTGGTGCTCGCCCCACGCGCCGGCCGGGCCCGTTGGTGGCGGGCCTCCCGCGCCGACGACGAGACGCCGGTGGTGGACAGCGGCGTGCTGGCCGGGCCCGACCTGCCCGCGGCGATCGCGGACGGGCTGGCCGGGGTCGAACCGCACGCGGTCGACTGGCTGGTCGAGCAGGCGGCCGAGGCCGGCTGGCTGCCCGGCCTGGCGGCTCCCGAGGCCGACGCCCGGGTGGTGCCGCTGCCCGGCACGGACGCCCCGGCCGGAATGCTGCTGGTTGCCCGCCGGGCCTCCCGCTGGTACGACGAGGCCGACGTCGACCTGCTCCGGGCGTTCGCGTCCCGGGGCGGCGCCGCGTTGGCCACCGCGCTGCTCTACCGCGACCAGGCCGAGGTCGCCGACACGCTGCAGGCCAGCCTGCTCCCGGTGGAGCCGGCCGAGGCCGCCGGTGTGCAGTGGGGCACCGCCTACCGGCCCGCCCAGGCGGGGCTGCGCATCGGCGGCGACTTCTACGGCTCGCACCGGCTGCCCGACGGCGGCTCGGTCTTCTTCCTCGGTGACGTCTCCGGCAAGGGGGTGGAGGCGGCCGTCTTCACCGGCCAGCTGCGGCAGTGCCTGCAGGCGCTGCACCGGGTCGAGTCGCAGCCGAGCCGGTTGCTCGGTCTGCTCAACGACGCCTTGCTGGAGACGACCCAGGCGCACGGGCAGGGCCGCTTCGCCACTCTGGTGCTCGGGGTGGTCCGCCTGCACCGCGACGGCGGACTGACCCTCACCATGGCCGGCGGTGGGCACCTGCCGCCGCTGGTGCTGCGCGGCACCGGCGAGGTCGAGACGGTGCCGCTGCGCGGGATGCTGATCGGGGTGGTCCCGGATCCCCGGATCGGCGAGGTGACCGTACGGCTGGCGCCCGGCGAGACGTGCCTGCTCTACAGCGACGGCGTCACCGAGGCCCGCGGCGGTCGCCACGGTGACGAGCAGTTCGGCCCGGAGCGGCTGGTCAACACGCTCGCCGGCTGTCACCGCATGCCGGCGCCCGCCCTGGCCGAGCGGATCGAGCAGGTCACCTGCGACTGGCTGGGCCACGGTGACCACGACGACATCGCGGTGCTGGCGTTGCGCGCGCTCGGCCCGGCCGGCCGGGCGTCCCGCCACCTGCACTCGGTGCCCCCTACCGGCGGGCCGGACGCGGTGGAGGAGAGTCGACCGTGAGCGCACCGGCGACCGAGGCGGGCCCGGCCCACGCCTACCCCGGCTACCTCGACAGCCTCGCCGAGGCCGACGAGTACGCCGCGATCGAGCTGGCGCTGGGTCTGCTGGAGCGCGGCGTGCCCGCCGAGCGCGTACTGCTGGATCTGGTGGCGCCCGCGCAGGCCGAGGTGGGGGAGCGCTGGGCGCGTAATGAGTGGAGCGTCGCCCAGGAGCATGCCGCGACCCACATCAGCGAGCGGGTGGTGGCCGCCGTCGCCGGGCACGCCAACCCGCGGCCGACGCGCGGCCGGATCGTGGTGGCGTGCATGGACGGTGAGTGGCACGCCCTCCCGCCCCGGCTGGTCGCCGAGGTGCTCCGGCTGCGCGGCTGGCAGGTCACCTTCCTCGGGGCCAGCGTCCCGGCCGCGCACCTGGTGTCTTATCTGCACCGGTACGACGCGCACGCGGTCGCGCTGGCCTGTGCGCTGCCGATGCGCGTGCCGCACGCGCATCGGATGATCGAGGCGTGTCGTCGCTCCGACGTGCCGGTGGTGGTCGGCGGCCGGGGTTTCGGCGTCGACGGCCGCTGGGCCCGCCGGCTCGGGGTGGCGTGGGCCCCGGACGCTCCGGCGGCCGCCGACCTGATCGCCGACGAGCCGGCGCTGCGGCGCGTCCCACCGGCCCAGCTGTCCCACCTGGCCGACGACGAGTACCCGAGTCTGGTCCGGCGGCGTGCCGAGCTGATTGACGGCGCGCTGGCCGACCTGCGCGACCGGGTGCCGGCCACCCGGTCCTACACTCCGGCGCAGCTCGACTCGACGGTCAGCGACCTCGGTTACATCGTGGACTTCCTGGGCGCGGCGCTCTATGTGGACGACGCCTCGCTCTTCACCGAGTTCGTCGAGTGGCTGGTCGCCATCCTGACCCATCGTGGGGTGCCGGCCGCCGCGATCGGGCTGACCCTGGGGCACTACGGCCGGGTGCTGCGTGACTATCCGCGTGCGGCCGGTTACCTGGGGCGGAGCAGGGCTCTGCTGGGCGCGGCGGACGTCTGACGCGGCGGTGAGCCCGCCGCCCGCCCTGCTTATACTTGCTCCACTGCAAACGTCCTGACTGGGGGAGCGAGGGGAGCACGGTGACGTTCACCGTCACGTACGCCGACCGCGACGGCGGCGGCACCTGCCTGCGCCTCACCGGGGAGCTGGACATGAGCACCGCGCCGGAGCTCAACGCCGCGATCGACCGGCTCACCGCGGCCGGCGAGCGCCACCTGCTGGTGGACCTCAGCGAGTTGAGCTTCTGCGACTCCACCGGTATCGCCGCCTTCGTCCGGGGGGACAACCAGGCCGCCGCCGACGGCGGGTGGCTGCGGGTGACCGGGGCCAGTGGCCGGGTGGAGCGGGTGCTCCGCCTCACCGGTCTCGCCGAGGTGTTGAGCTACGAACCGGACAACACCGACCCGGCCTCGCAGATCGTCCCGTGATGGGCTAGATTTCCCCGCCAGCACGTGACCGCGTAGTCCCGTTCCCGCCGACCCGAGGCAGGTAGCTCATGGGCGCAGACAGCCCGAACCCGGTCCGCATTCTCGTGGTGGACGACGACCCGGGCGACGTGCTCATGATCGAGGAGGCGCTCGGGGAATCCGACGTCGACAAGGTCATCGACGTGGTGAGCGACGGCGAGGAGGCGATGGAGTTCCTCCGCCGCGAGGGGCGCCACGCCGACGCGGTCCGGCCCGACGTGATCCTGCTCGACCTGAACATGCCGCGCAAGGACGGGCGGCAGGTGCTCGGCGAGGTCAAGCAGGACGAGGACCTGCGTACCATCCCGATCGTCGTGCTGACCACCTCGAACGCCGACACCGACATCGTGGGCAGTTACACGCTGCAGGCCAACGCGTACGTCACCAAGCCGATCGACCTGGACGACTTCAACGACGTGGTGCACCGGATCGACGAATTCTTCGGCCGGGTGGTCGTGCTTCCCAAGCGCTCCTGAGCCGTCTGCCGGCCGCGGGCGGCATTGTCCACGTCACCGCGCCGGTGGCGGTCGTTCGGCGCGCACGGACGCGCTAGCCGCCCGGATGCTGAACATTTTTCCCGAACCTCCGCGGAACCGCACCCAGCGGTCGAGGATCCAGGTGGGGAAGAATTACCAGCTGCCTGGGGGCGAGAGTATGAGGTTCTCCGTCGTTGAGATCGGCTACGACCAGCGGCAGGTCGATTCCTGCCTGGACGAGCTGGGAGTCCGGTTGACCCGGCTCGCGGCGCTGGCGGAGGGCGTCGCGGGCGCTGCGGGCGCCGGTCGGGAGTGGGACCGGATCCGACAGGAGGCGGGCGGGCTCTGCGGTCTGCTGCGCCGGCTCGACCTGGACGACGCGGCGGTGGTGGGTCGCAACGCGGGTGGCATCGAGCGGGAGGCGACCGAGATCCTGGCCCGGGCACGGATCGAGCTGGACGCGGCCCGCGAGGAGGCCCGGCAACTCCGCGAGCAGGCGTACGCCGAGGCGGTGCAGGCGCGCCGGGACTTCGAGGCGGCGCTGTACGCCCGCCGGCGGCGTGAGGAGCGGGCGGACGAGGTCCTCAGCGGGGTGACCGTCGAGCCGGTGCCCGCCGACACGCCCACGGCGGCGGCCGGTACGAGCGGTGTGCCCGCGACCCGGGTGGCCGGCGGCGGGCCGGCGGTGGAGCCGCCGGGTGGGCGCGACGGGGCCCGGGTGCGCTGATCCCCACGACCCGTCGACTCAGGTGAGCGCCTCCACCACGGTGGTGGCCCGCTCCTCGTGCTGGGCGTACGCGTCGGGGAACGCGGAGACCTGCACGGACTGGGCCGCCATCGTCAGGCTCATGTCCTGCCAGCCGGGGATCTTGAGCAGCGCGAGGTAGAAGGCCTCCGCCGCGAACGCGGGGCGCATCAGCTCGGCCACGGTGCCCCAGCCGCTGCTGGGCCGCTGCTGGAAGAGCCCGACGGAATCGTGGTCCCAGCCGATGGCCTGGTGCGGGTAGTCCTGCGACTCGGGCAGCACGCCGCTGGCGTAGTTCAGCAGGGTGCTCTCCTGCATCGCCGTGGCGACCGCGATGATCAAGCCCTGCTTGGGCACGTCGAGCTTGCGGCCGACGTCGACGATCACCTTCGCGTTGTCCATCTGCACCTGGGTGAGCCCGGCGACCGGTCGGGGCCGGCTCGGCTTCTTCGGCTTCTTCGGCGCCTTCCGGGTGACCGTGGGGCTGGGCTTCACGGTGGGGCTGGGACTGGCACTGGGACTGGCCGGGGTGGGGGACGCGGTGCGTTCCAGCGACCGCGAGGCGCGCTCGTCGGCCAGCGCGGCCCGGTCCGCCACCGCCTGGGCCAGCGGCGCGCCCTGGTCGCCGGTCCCGGCCCGGGTGGCGGCGTATCCGGCGAAGCCGAGGCAGCAGGTGACGCCGGTGGCGAGGGCTACCCGCACGGGGGTCGACGTCAGCAGCGCCCGGGGGCCGCGCCGCTGCGGCTCCGCGACACGATGCCGGCCGATCGTCCGTTCGGTGGATGCGGGGTCGGCGGGACGGTTCGCCTGGTCGGCAGCGGGCAGGTTCTGGTCGGAGGGGTCGTCGGGATGCACTCGCCGAGGCTAGAAAGTCGATGCCGTCTTGCCATCCGCCTGGTTGGTGGCATGCGTCACAATTCGCCGCGATCGGGGGTGTAATCGCCCCCAGCGTTCAACGAAGGTGACTAACCGCTCAGAACGGGTATTACGGTTATTACCGAAACGTCAGCCTGAGCGGGACAGATGGGTGATCTTGGTCGAGTGGTACGTCGCTTCACCGCTCCTCCCCTGAACGGACGAGGGCGTGTTCGTCCGTACGGTCGATCAGGGGCTGGGTCGGGCGGGCCACGCCGCAGCCGGGGACGCCTGCTGGCCGCAGCGGCGGTGCTGCTCGCCGCGGTGCTGGCCGGGCATCGTGCGGTGCCCAACGTCCACGGGCTGGGCAGTCTGCTGGACAGCGTGACCCCGCTGCTCGGAATCGGCGTGCCGCTGCTCGCCCTGGCCGCGCTGCTGCGCCGCTCGCGCCTCGCGCTGATCGCGGTGCTGCTGCCCGCCACCGTCTGGGCGGCGCTCTACGCCGGCGCCTGGCTGCGGCCGAGCTCGGCGGGCGGCAGCACCGGCCTGCGGGTCGCCAGCCAGAACCTGCGCGCCGGCAACCCGGACCCGGCGGCCACCGTGCGCGCGCTCGCCGCGGTCCGCGCCGAGCTGATCGCCCTGCAGGAGGTCGCCGACGACGAGCGGGTGACCGGCGCGCTGCGCGAGAGCCACCCGCACCGGGCGGCCGTCTCCACGGTGGCGCTCTACAGCCGCTACCCCATCCGGGAGCGGGCCGGGGTGGACACCGGCCTGGGCTGGACCCGGGCGTTGCGCGCCGTGGTCGCCACTCCGAGCGGCGACCTCGCGGTCTACGTGGTCCACCTCGGCTCGGCGCGGGCCGGCGACACCGCCGTGCGGGACCAGACGGTCGCAGAGCTGGCCGCCCGGGTGCGCGCGGACCCGGCCCCGCGCCTGGTCGTCCTCGGCGACCTGAACACGGCGAGCACCGACCGGGTCTTCGCGCCGCTGGCCCGGCTGCTCGCCGACGCGCAGGCCGAGGCCGGCCGGGGCCTCGGGTTCACCTGGCCCGCCCGGGTCCCGGTGACCCGCCCGGACCACGTGCTCTACCGGGGGCTCACGGCGACCTCGGCGGGGGTGCTGCGTACCCCGGCCAGCGACCACCGGGCGGTGACCGCGAGCTTCCGCTGGTGACGGGAACCGCCGTCGGCGCCGGCGGTACGGCTCAGTGCCGACCGTTCTCCGCCGGCGTGACGGTCAGCCGGTGCCGGCTGTTGTCACCACTGGAGAAGGGCCAGAGCCGGTCGGCGTACTCGCACAGCTCAGCCAGCTGCTGCCGGCTCAGCCCCGCCGAGGCGATCGAGGCGTGCACATCCGCCCGGTACCGGCCGTCATCGTCGCGCCCGAGCTTCGCCTCGGCCCGTACCTGGACCGTGTGCGACTCGTCGGTGATCTCGCCGGCCGCCTCGACGGCCGCGTGGTGCAGGCAGGACGCGAACGCCGCGGCGAGCAGCTGTTCGGGTCGCAGCCCGGTGCAGTGCGCCGCCAGCGGGGACGCCAGCGCGGTGGAGAGCCCCCCGTCGTCGGTGCGTACGTGTCCGCCCTCAGCGGTCGCGGCGGCCTCGTGCAGCCAGGAACTCGGATCCGGCATCGCGTTCCTCCCGTCCTCACCGGCCCGGCTACCCGGCCCCCGCCCGGTGAAACCGGCCCCGGCGGCGGGTCAGCGCTCGGTGGCCGCCACCGACCAGTCGGCCATCGGTGCGGCCGCGGTGGCCTCGGTCGCGGCCCGCTCGGTCCACGCGGACACCGGCGCCCGGCGCGGTCGGGGGGTCGCCGGCAGGTGCATCGGCACGTACACCCGGGCGTCCACCGCCTCGGCCAGCAGCAGCGCGGCGATCAGGCTGGTCGGCCGCTCGGCCGGCTCGTCGGCCAGGCAGCGGGCGCACAGCTCGACCACCTCCGGCGGCAGCCCGTCGATCTCGGGCAGCGGCTGCGGCGGCTGCCGTCGGCGCGCGACGAGCAGTTCGCTGGCGGACTCCGCCGGATAGGGCAGCCGCCCGGTCAGGCAGTAGTAGAGCAGCACGCCGAGGGCGTACATGTCGGCCGCCGGCGAGGCGGGCGCCCGGTCGAGCTGCTCCGGGGCCAGGTACGCCGGGGTGCCCACCACGATTCCGTCCGGCGCGCAGTCCGCGGCCCCGGTGGCGGTGGCGATGCCGAAGTCGAGCACCTTGACCCCGGCCGGGGTGAGGATGACGTTCGCCGGCTTGACGTCACGGTGCACGATCCCGTGGGCGTGCGCGGCGGCCAGCGCCGCGCAGACCTCCGCGCAGACCCGCACCGCGATCCGCCAGTCCAGCGGCCCACCGCGCAGGTGCGCGGCGAGCGTCTCCCCCTCGGCCAGTTCCATCACGATGTACGGCATCCGGCGATCGGGCAGGGTCGCGCAGGTGCCGAAGTCGTGCACGCTGGCCACGTTCGGGTGCACGAGCCGGGCAGCCGAGCGGGCCTCGGTGCGGATGCGCTCGACCGAGGTGTCCTGGCCGTCCTGACCGGGGGAGAGCAGCTTCACCGCGACCGGCCGGTCCAGCACCACGTCGTGGGCGCGCCACACCTCGGACATCCCACCCACGCCGATGCGCTGTTCGAGCTGGTACCGCCCGTCCAGCGTGCGCATCTGCCGGCTCCTCGTCCTCGTCGTGCCCGCCCATCCCCCTTGGGACGTCTGAGGTCGTCGGTACCCGGCCTCCGATCAGGGCAAACCGCCTTGATCATCAGCCGCGGTCGGGGACGCGGTGCCGGCGCTGCGGCCGTACGGCGGGTGCGGTAACTTGCGAGCCAGGGTCGACCTCACCGAGGGTGTCGGCCTGAACACTGAGGGGAGCGGCGATGAGCGTGACCGTACGGTTCGTCGGCGGGCCGGCCCACGACCTGGTCCGGGAGCTGCCCGCCGGGCCGGACGGCGCACCGCCGCCGCGCTGGATCATGCGGCACCCACGGGGCGGTGGCGGGCCGGTCGAGGGCGGCCCGGACCACCTCTACGAACGCGAGACCTCCGACGGCAGCGGCACCTGGACGATGCGCTTCGTGCGCACCGACCCGCTCGGCGTCTCCGAGTAGGCCCACCCTTGCCGTCGCACAGCGGGCACACAGGTTCCGCAGGGGCGAGACACAGAAATCCCGCCCACGATGGGGACATGGTCATGGACACGCAGAGCCGCATCGAGCTGCGCCGCCCCGACGGCGCGCCGGTCCGGGTGCTGGTGGTCGACGACGAACCGACGCTCACCGACCTGCTGACGATGGCGCTGCGCTACGAGGGCTGGCAGGTGCGCAGCGCCGGCAACGGGATGGCGGCGCTGAGCACGGCGCGGCAGTTCCAGCCCGACGCGGTGGTGCTCGACGTGATGCTGCCCGACCTCGACGGCTTCCAGGTGCTGCGCCGGCTGCGCGAGCAGGCGCCCACCGTCCCGGTGCTCTTCCTGACCGCCCGCGACGCGGTGGAGGAGCGGATCGCCGGGCTGACCGTGGGCGGCGACGACTACGTGACCAAGCCGTTCAGCCTCGAGGAGGTGATCGCCCGGCTGCGGGCGCTGCTGCGCCGTTCCGGGTTCGCGGTCGCCGCGCGGGAGGAGGCGGTGCTCACCGTCGGCGACCTCAGCCTCGACGAGGACAGCCACGAGGTACGCCGCGGCGGGAAGTTGGTCACCCTCACCGCCACCGAGTTCGAGCTGCTGCGTTACCTGATGCGCAACCCGCGCCGGGTGCTCAGCAAGGCACAGATCCTCGACCGGGTCTGGAACTACGACTTCGGCGGCCAGGCCAACGTGGTCGAGCTCTACATCTCGTACCTGCGCAAGAAGATCGACGCCGGCCGGGAGCCGATGATCCACACGCTGCGCGGCGCGGGGTATGTCCTCAAACCGGCCGAGTGACGCCCGGCCGCGCGCCGGCGCGCTGCGCCGCCGGCTGGCCGGTTGGTCGTTGCGTACCCGGCTGGTGCTCGCTCTGGTCGCCCTGCTGGCGCTGGTCAGCGTGGCGATCGGTGGGCTCACCACGGTGGCGCTGCGGCACTTCCTGATCGACCGGGTCGACGCCCAGTTGGCCCCCACGGCGATGGGTCGCGGCGACCGTCCGTGGCGCGCGCCGCCGGACGGGCGCGTGGAGATCCCACCCGGACTGCCACCCGGGTCGGTGGTCGCCGTCATCACCGGCGGTCAGGTGACCGCCGCCCGGACCCAGACCGGCAACCTTCCCGGTGGTGAGGCGATCGCGGTCGGCGAGGTCTCGGCGTTGACCCGACTGCCGGTCGGCGGCGCCCCGCGCACAGTGGACCTGGGTCAGCGCGGCGACTACCGCGCGGTGGCCCGGCAGTGGCCCAGCGGCCGGGTCCAGGTCGTCGCGCTGCCGCTGGCCGACGTGCAGGAGACGGTCTGGTGGATGGTCGCCGCGCAGGCCGCGGTGGCCGCCGCCGGTCTGCTCGTCGCCGGCGGTCTCGGCGCGTTGATCGTCCGGGCCACCCTGCGTCCGCTGCGTCGGGTCGCCGCCACCGCCGGCCGGGTCAGCGAGCTGACGCTCGACCGGGGCGAGGTGGCCCTCTCCGAACGGGTGCCCGAGCCGGACACCGACCCGCGTACCGAGGTGGGCCAGGTCGGTGCCGCGTTGAACCGGATGCTCGGGCACGTCGCCGCCGCCCTCGCCGCCCGGCAGGCCAGCGAGACGCGGGTCCGCCAGTTCGTCGCCGACGCCAGCCACGAGCTGCGTACGCCGCTCGCGGCGATCCGGGGGTACGCCGAGGTGGCCCGCCGGGGCCGCGACCGGGTGCCGCCGGACGTCGCGCATGCGCTGCGCCGGGTCGAGTCGGCGAGCACCCGGATGACCAGCCTCGTCGACGACCTGCTGCTGCTGGCCCGGCTCGACTCCGGCCGGCCCCTCGCCGTCGAGCCGGTGGACCTCTCCGCCCTGGTGGTGGACGCGGTCAGCGACGCGCACGTGGCCGGCCCCGACCACCGCTGGCAGTTGGACCTGCCGGACGTGGTGATCCTGGTGCCCGGCGACGCCGCCCGGTTGCACCAGGTGCTGGCGAACCTGTTGGCCAACGCCCGGGTGCACACTCCGCCGGGCACCACCGTCACCGTCACCCTGCGCGCCGCGCCGGACGCCGCCGTGCTCAGCGTCGCCGACGACGGGCCGGGCGTGCCGCCGGAGCTGCAACCGGAGGTCTTCGAACGGTTCGCCCGGGCCGACAGCTCGCGCTCGCGCGAGCACGGCAGCACCGGCCTGGGCCTGGCCATCGTGGCGGCAGTGGTGGAGGCGCACCACGGCGCGGTGGCCCTCGACAGCCGGCCCGGCCGGACGGTGTTCACCGTGCGGCTGCCGAATCCCACAGCAGGCGCATAGAGGGCGCGTTCCCACAGCCGGCGCGTTTCCACAGCAGGCGCATAGCCGGCGCACGGGGGTTGGCCAGGCCGGCCGCCGAGGCTTGCCGGCATGGACCGAACAGAGACCCTGCTGACCGTGCCCGCCGGTGCGCCACCGCAGACCACCAGCCCGGACGACGCACCGCCGCCCGGAGCGGCGCGGCCGAGCCGGACCTGGAGCCGGCCGGCCCTGGCGGTGCTGCTACTCGCCACCGGATTGCTCTACCTGTGGGGCCTGAGCGCCTCCGGCTGGGCCAACTCCTTCTACGCCGCGGCGGTGCAGGCCGGCTCGGTGAGCTGGAAGGCGTTCTTCTACGGCTCGTCGGACGCGGCGAACTCGATCACCGTCGACAAGACCCCGGCTTCGCTCTGGCTGATGGCCCTCTCGGTACGCGTCTTCGGGTTGAACAGCTGGGCAATGCTCATCCCGCAGGCGCTCTGCGGGGTCGCCTCGGTCGGCGTGCTCTACGCGGCGGTGAAGCGCTGGTACGGCCCGGCCGCCGGGCTGCTCGCCGGTGCGGTGCTCGCGGTCACCCCGGTGGCCACCCTGATGTTCCGCTTCAACAACCCGGACGCGCTGCTGGTGCTGCTGCTGGTGGCCGGCGCGTACGCCACCGTCCGGGCGGTGGAGACGGCCAGCACCCGCTGGATCGTGCTCGCCGGCGCGCTGGTGGGCCTGGGCTTCCTCACCAAGATGCTGCAGGCGTTCCTGCTGGTGCCGGTCTTCGCCGGTGGTTACCTGCTGGCCGCGCCGACCGGCCTGTGGCGGCGGATCCGTGACCTGCTGCTGGCCGGGCTCGCCCTGGTGGCGGCCGCCGGCTGGTGGGTGGCGATCGTCGAGCTGGTGCCGGCGAGCGCCCGGCCGTACATCGGCGGCTCGCAGACCAACAGCATCCTGGAGCTGACCCTCGGCTACAACGGTCTCGGCCGGATCACCGGCGACGAGGTCGGCAGCGTCGGCGGGGGCGGCGGCCGGGCCGGCGGCGGTGGACCGTTCGAGGGACAGACCGGCTGGCTGCGGATGTTCGGCGGCGAGGTCGGCGGTCAGATCTCCTGGCTGTTGCCGGCCGTGCTGATCCTGCTCGTCGCCGGCCTGCTGCTGGCCGGCCGGGCCCCGCGTACCGACCGGACCCGGGCCGGGCTGGTGCTCTGGGGCGGCTGGCTGGTGGTTACCGGCCTGATCTTCAGCTTCATGTCCGGCATCTTCCACGCGTACTACACGGTGGCGCTCGCCCCGGCGGTGGGTGCGCTGTTCGGCATCGGGGTCACCCTGCTCTGGCGGCGGCGCTCGGCGGTCGGCGGTGCGCGGTGGTGGGCGCCGGCGGCCACCGCGACGCTGGCCGGCACGCTGGCTCTGACCGCCTGGTGGGCGTGGGTGCTGCTCGGTCGCAGCCCGCAGTGGCATCCGTGGCTGCGGACCGCCGTGCTGGTGGCCGGCCTGACCGTGGCGGTGCTGCTGCTCCTGGTCGACCGGCTGCCGCGCCGGGCCACGCCGGTGCTGCTCGCGTTCGGCGCCGCCGTGGCGCTCGCTGGGCCGGTGGCGTACTCGGTGCAGACCGCGGCCACGCCACACACCGGCTCGATCCCCTCCGCCGGCCCGTTCGTGGCGGGCGGTCGCGGCGGCGGCTTCCCCGGCGGCCGGCCGCCGGGCGGCCTGGAGGGCCCGGGCGGCGCAGCCTTGCCCGCCGGGCAGAACGGCGCCGGCGTGCCCGCCGGGCAGAACGGCGGCGGCCGGAACGGCGGTCAGGACGGCGGACCCGGCTTCCCGGGCGGGCCGGGCCAGCCCGCCGGTGACGGCACCGGCGGACCGGGCGGTCAGCGTCCGGGCGGCGGGCAGAACGCCGGCCAGTTCCCCGGCGGGGGACCGGCGGCCCGGGGTGGGGGCATGGGTGGGCTGCTGGACGCCCGGGAGCCCAGCGCGGCGCTGCGCGCGCTACTGGAACGCGACAGCGACCGGTACACCTGGGTCGCCGCCACGGTCGGGTCGAACAACGCCTCCGGCTACCAGCTCGCCACCGGGGATCCGGTGCTGCCGATCGGCGGGTTCAACGGCAGCGACCCGTCGCCGACGCTGGCCCAGTTCCAGCGGTACGTGGCCGACGGCGAGATCCACTACTTCGTCGGCGGCGGCGGGTTCCGGGCCAACGGCGGCAGCTCCGCGTCGGGCGAGATCGCCGCCTGGGTCGCCGCGAGCTTCCCGGCGCAGACCGTCGACGGGGTCACGGTCTACGACCTGAGCGGCGGGGCGAAGGGATGAGCATGACGAACTCCACCGAAGCGTGGACCAGCCCGCAGACCCGGCAGAGCACGCCGGCCGCGGTGCTGGACGTGGTGATCCCGGTCCACGACGAGCAGACCGACCTCGGCCCGTGCGTACGGCGGCTGCACGCCCACCTGAGCGCGCACGTCCCGTACCCGTTCCAGATCACCATCGCCGACAACGCCAGCACCGACGCCACCCTCGCGGTGGCCGAGGCGCTCGCCGCCGAGCTGCCCTCGGTCCGGGTGCTGCACCTGAACGCCAAGGGGCGCGGGCGGGCGTTGCGGACCGCCTGGTCGGCGTCGGCCGCGCCGGTGCTCGCGTACATGGACGTGGACCTCTCCACCGACCTGGCGGCACTGCTGCCGCTGGTCGCCCCGCTCATCTCCGGCCACTCCGACCTGGCGATCGGCACCCGACTGGCGCGGACCTCCCGGGTGGTCCGTGGCGCCAAGCGGGAGGTGATCTCCCGGGCGTACAACCTGCTGCTGCGCGGCACCCTGGCGGTCCGGTTCTCCGACGCGCAGTGCGGCTTCAAGGCGATCCGCGCCGACGTGGCGCGCGGCCTGCTGCCGCTGGTGCGGGACACCGGTTGGTTTTTCGACACCGAGCTGCTGGTGCTCGCCCAGCGGGCCGGCCTGCGGATCCACGAGGTGCCGGTGGACTGGGTGGACGACCCGGACAGCCGGGTGGACATCGTCGCCACCGCCTACGCCGACCTGCGGGGCATCGGGCGACTGGGTCGGGCGCTGCTGACCGGCGCGCTGCCCCTGGTGGAGCTGCGCGAGCAGTTGGGCCGGGCGCCGCTGGCCGCACCGCCGGCGCGGGTGCCGGTCGGGCTGCCCCGGCAGCTGGTCCGGTTCGCCGCCGTCGGGGTGGCCAGCACACTGGCGTACCTGCTGCTCTTCGTGGCCACCCGGGGCGCCCTCGGCGCCCAGCCGGCGAACCTGCTGGCGCTGCTACTCACCGCGGTCGCCAACACCGCGGCCAACCGGCGGCTGACCTTCGGCATCAGCGGCCGCCGCGACGCCGGCCGGCACCACCTCCAGGGGCTGCTCGCCTTCGCCCTCGGACTGGCCCTGACCAGCGGCGCGTTGGCCGGGCTGCACGTGGTCACCGCCGCGCCCGGCCGTCCGCTGGAGCTGGCGGTGCTGGTGGTGGCGAACCTGGCGGCGACGGTGCTGCGGTTCGTCCTGCTCCGCCTCGGCATGCACCACCGGCGCAACTGAGTCCCCGGCGGTCAGGGGCCCAGCACCTCGGCGAGGACCTCGACGACGCGCCGCGCGTGGCGCCCGTCGGGGTCCTCGTCGGCGTTCAGGTCCGCCACGCTCATGCCGAGCAGCCGGCCGGCGCGGGCCAGCGGCGTGACCAGCGCGACCAGGTCGGGCCAGCGCAGCCCGTCGGGCTCCGGGTAGGTGACCGCCGGCAGGTCGCGCGGGTCGACCGCGTCCAGGTCGAGGTGCAGCCAGGCCGGGCCGTCGCCACCGTCGGCCAGCTCCACGCCGACCGCGCCCGGACCGCGCCGGAGCAGCTCGGCGGCGGGCAGCTGGTGGATCCGCGGGTCGACCCGGGCCGCCTCGACCCGGCTGGTCTCCTCGGTGGACGGGCGGTGCCCGAGCAGGTGGACCCGGGCGGGGTCGACCAACGCGCCGTCGACGCCCACCGCCACGGCCGGGCCGTGCCCGGTGACCACGCTGAGGTCCATGTCGGCGCCCTCGCCGGTCTCGGAGGTCGTCCCGTCGAGGAAGTCCGGGTGACCGTCGACGAACCACAGCTCGCTGTCCGGCGGCAGGGCGAGGCAGATGCCCGGGAGGATCGCGCAGTCGCCACCCAGCACCAGCGGCCGCCGGCCCGCGGCGAGCAGCTCGCCGACCCGGGCGGCGATCGCCGCGCCGGCCCGGCGCGCCGCGGCGGCGCCGATCAGGCCGCTGGCCGGATCGCGGGTGGGGTCGCCGACCATTGCGTCGATCTGGCCGCCGTCGTCGGCTGGCAGGGCGGCGAGCAGCCCGGCTCGGCGCAGCGCCGCCGGCGCCCGCTGCTCGCCCCGGCCCGCGCCGGACGAGTCCAGCGGCGCGTCCACCACCACCCAGCGCACACCGGCAGGCTACCGGTGCCCCTAGCGGCGGCGCGGGGGTTCGGTGTCGTCTGCGGCGCCGCCGGCGTGGCAGGCTGGTCGGCATGTACCGGGAGCGCCCGGCCGGCGTCGCCGGCGCCGTGCTGTGGACCAGCACCAATCCGGGCGGCGAACGGGTCAGCCGGGTGCTGCCGGACGGCTGCGTGGACCTGATCTGGTCCAGCCTGGCCGGGCTGCTGGTGGCCGGCCCGGACCGGACCGCGTTCGTGAGCGTAAGCGCCCGGGGGGAGCGGTGGGTGGGGCTGCGGCTGCCGCCGGGCGTCGGCCCCGCCGTGTTCGGTGTGCCCGCCGACGAGCTGCGGGACGCCCGGGTGCCGCTCGCCGCGCTGTGGGGCGACCAGGCGGTGGCCGACCTGGCCGAGCGGGTCGCCGCCGACCCGACGGCCGTGCTGCCGGCGCTCGCCGCCGCCCGGCTGCGGGCCGCCGGCGGGCCGGATCGGCTCGGGGCCCGGGTCGCCGCCGCCGCGGCCGCCGGGGTGCCGGTCGCCGCCATCGCCGCCGAGGTCGACCTGGACCCGCGCGCCCTGCACCGCCGCAGCCGGCGCCTCTTCGGGTACGGCCCCAAGACGCTCACCCGGATCCTGCGGATGCGCCGGGCGCTGGACCTGGCCCGCACCGGCGTGCCGCTGGCCGAGGTGGCCGCCGCGTGCGGCTACGCCGACCAGGCGCACCTCACCCGGGACGTGCGGGACCTGGCCGGCGTCCCGCCGACCGCCCTGCTGGCGGGCTGAGCGGGGCGCTCACCCCTCGGCAAGCGGGGCGTAAAGGTCGACGCCGTTGCCCTCGGGGTCGTGCAGCACCGCGTAGCGCTGCCCCCAGAAGGCGTCCCAGGGCTTCAGCTCGCCGTGGAAGCCGGCCTCGGTCAGCTCCGCGTACCGGCGGTCGACCTCGGCCGGGTCGGCGCAGCGGAAGGCGAGGTTCATCCGAGGGCTGCCGGTCGGCGGCATCCAGTCCGGATGGAAGGAACGGATCATCGTCACGTCGTCCCAGGCGATCCGGACGCCGTCGGTGAGGGTCGCCTCCACGTGCGGTTCGGACTCGGCGCCGGGCGGGATGTCCAGCCCGAGCCGACGGTAGAAATCGAGGGTGTGTGCCATGTCCGTGGTGGCCAGGCCGATGAAGTCGAATCGGAGCGTCATGCCTTCTCACGGTAGGGATCGCACCGCCGGGTGTCTTGAACGAAACGGACGGGGGACGAGTGTCCGGTGTGCCCTTCACGGCGACGATGATCGGCGTACGGTGGCAGACAAGTCCGGCTTTCCGGGTCAAAAGCCTCAGGCTCTACCGCTCGGGACGCCGGTGACATGACGGCGAGGGGAAGGAGCGGTCGGTGATCCATCTGGCCTACCTGGACGCGGGGTCCGGCAGCCTGATCGTGCAGGCGGTGGTCGGCGGGGTCGCCGGCGTCGCGGTGGCCGCCAAGCTCTACTGGCGGCGGCTGGTCGACCGGTTCCGCCGGCAGCCCACCGACCACCGCTGACCCGGCCGGCACCGGCGATGGCGATCTCCCCCGCGGGCCTGCGGCCCGAACCCGGCTCCTTCCGCGACCCGGCCAACCGGGTCTTCCACGTCGGCGACGACGTGCTGCGCGGCCTCGACGCGCGGGCGGCCGAGGACTGGCGCGCGCTGGCCGGCACCGACTTCTTCACCGCGCTGCTCGCCGCCGGCAAGGTCTGCGGCACCGAGGCGGTGGAGCCGGCCCGAGTGCCCGCCGACACCCCGTGGGCCGCCGTGCTGCGCCACGAGCGGATCCCGTTCATCTCCCACCCGTACGAGTGGTCGTTCGGCATGCTGCGCGACGCCGCGCTGCTGCACCTGGAGATCCTCCAGGCGGCGCTGCCCGCCGGGTTCACCACCAAGGACGGCTCGGCCTACAACCTCCAGTGGCGCGGCAGCGAACCGGTCTTCATCGACGTCGGCTCCTTCGAGCCGCTACGCGACGGGGAACCCTGGGCCGGCTACCGCCAGTTCTGCCAGACGCTGCTCTACCCAATGCTGCTCACCGCGCACCTCGGGGTGGACTTCCAACCGTGGCTGCGGGCCCGGGTGGACGGCATCGAGGCCGACCAGCTCCGGCCGCTGTTCCGCGGCGCCCGGCGGCTGCTGCCCGGCGTACCGACCCACCTGCACCTGCACGGGGCGATGCAGAGCCGCAACGCCGCCGCGAGCACCACCGACGTGCGCGCCCAGTTGCGCGCCGCCGGCTACTCCCGGGAGCTGGCGCTGGCCACCGTACGCGGCATCGAGAAGCTGGTCCGCCGGCTCGACCGGCGCCCCGCGACCAGTCACTGGGCCGACTACCAGCGCACCTGCGGATACTCGTCCCAGGACCGGGTGGCCAAGGAACGCTTCGTCACCGCGGCGCTGGCCGACGGCCCCCGGCCCCGGCTGGTGCTCGACCTCGGCGCCAACGACGGCCGCTACGCCCGCCTCGCCGCCGGGCACGCCGATCAGGTGGTCGCCGTCGAGCAGGACCCGGCCGTCGCCGACGCGCTCTACCGGGCGCTGCGCGAGGAGCGGGAGCACCGCATCCTGCCGCTGGTGATGGACCTCGCCGACCCGTCGCCAGGCGGCGGCTGGCGTGGCGTCGAGCGGGCCTCCTTCGCCGACCGGGCCGCGGCCGCCGACGTGGTGCTCGCCCTGGCCGTGGTGCACCACCTGGCGATCGGCCGCAACGTGCCGCTGCCCGAGGTGGTGGACTGGCTCGTCGGCCTCGGCAGGCCCGGCGCGCGGATCGTGGTGGAGTTCGTCCACCCGGACGACCCGATGGCCCGGCGGTTGCTGGCGAACAAGCCCGAGGGCCTCTTTCCGGACTACCGCCGGGAGGAGTTCGAACGGCTGCTGGCGGCGCGTTGCCGGATCGCCCGGCGTGCGGAGCTGCCGTCGGGCACCCGGACCCTGTACACGGCGGTCGTGGGTGGCTGAGCCGGCACCCGCCGGCGGTCCACCGCCGGGCCCGGCCGACGGTGCCGCGTCGCCGACCGGCAGCGCGTCGGCGGGGGACCGACGTCGGCGCTTGCTGCTCGGCGCGCGGGCCGAGCTGGGCCGGCTGCTGGAGATCGTGGCGCTGGTCGGGCTGGTGGTCACCCAGCCGCTGCTGGACGTGCTCGGTCGCAGCCCCGACTTCTTCCTCTTCCACCGCGCCCAGCGGGCGGACATCCTGCTCCTGGTGGCCCTGGTCGCGGTGGTGCCCACCGTGCCACCGGCGCTGCTCGGCGCGCTGAGCCGGCTGGCCGGCCGGGCCGCCCGGTCGGTGACGCACACCGTGCTGGTGGGGGCCCTGCTCGCGGCGCTGGCCGTGCAGGTCGGCCGGCACGGCACGCCGCTGCGGGGCGTACCGCTGCTGCTGGCCGCGGTGGCGCTCGGCGCGCTCGGCGCGGCCGCGCACCGGCGGTGGCGGGCGCCCGGGCGGGTGCTGCGGCTGGCCGCCGTCGGCCCGCTGGTCTTCGTCGGGCTCTTCCTGGCCGCCTCGCCCAGCTCCGTGCTGGTCCTGCCGCGCGCCGCGGACGGGACCGCCGGCACCGCCGCGACCGCCGTACACCCGCCGGTGGTCATGCTCGTCCTCGACGAATTGCCGCTGGTGTCGCTGCTCGGCCCGGACGGCCGCGTCGACGCCGCCCGGTTCCCGCACTTCGCCGAGCTGGCTGGCGGTTCGACCTGGTACCGCAACGCCACCGGGGTGAGCGGCTGGACGCCCTACGCGCTGCCCGCGATGCTCACCGGCAGATATCCGGCGCGGGGCGTCGCGCCGCACTACTCGCAGTACCCGGACAACCTCTTCACCGCCTTCGGCGGCCTGTATGACATCCGCGCCGAGGAGAGCATCACCCGGCTCTGCCCGCCCAGCCGGTGCGAGCAGCCGGTCGCCCCGGAGCAGGGGCTCGGCGTGCTGGTCCGGGAGACCGGTCGGCTGCTGGGTCAGGTCACCGCGCCGCAGGAGAGCCGGATCGACCCGGAGGACTCCTACCGGGAGCAGACCCGCACGGAGGCCGGCCTGGACGCCGCCGAGCCGGTGCCGGCCGACCCGAAGTTCCGCTGGGACAGCCTGGACGACAACCAGCCGGTCCGGTTCACCAGTTTCCTGGCCGGGTTGAAGCCCGCTCCCCGCCCCACGCTGCACTTCCTGCACCTGCTGATGCCGCACTCGCCGTGGGCCTTCCTGCCGTCCGGAGTCCGCTACGACGCACCGGACGACCTGCCGAACGACGGCGCCGGCTGGGTCGAGCTGGCCCGGCAGCGGCACCTGGCCCAGCTCGGCTACACCGACCGGCTGATCGGCGAGACGCTGCGCACGCTGCGCGCCAGCGGCCTCTACGACCAGGCGATGGTGGTGGTCACCGCCGACCACGGGGTGAGCTTCAGCAAGGGCTTCCAGGGGCGCGGCATGGACGCCATCAAGGCCGCCCCCGGTGAGGTGGCCTGGGTGCCGATGTTCGTCAAGGAGCCCGGCCAGCGCGCCGGCCGGGTCGACGAACGCAACTGGGAGCACGTCGACCTGCTGCCGACCGTGGCCGACGAGGCCGGCATCCGGCTGCCGTGGCGGGTGGACGGGCGCTCGGCCCGCTCGGCACCCCGGCCGCCCGGCCAGAAGCACTTCTACGACCGGCCGGGGGAGCCGGTGACAATTCCGGACGGGGTGCCGACGCCCCCGACGCTGCCGGCCGCGCACCCGCTGGTCGGCACGGCCGTGGGGCAGGGACCGGCGGCCGGCGGGTCGGCCCGGGTCGCCGACCTGGCCGCGTTCCGCGCCACCGACCCCGACACCGGCGCCCTGCCGGCGCTGGTCTGGGGTGACGTCCCGGATTCGGTACCCGACGGCACGCTGCTGGCGGTGGCGGTCAACGGCCGGATCGGCGCGGTGGTGCCGGTGGTGCCCCCCGATCCGGGTGGCCGCCGCTTCGCCGCCCTGCTCGCCGACGACCGGCTGTTCCACGCCGGGCCGAACCAACTCGACGTCTACCAGATCGCCGCCGACGGGGGCCTGCGCCACCTCGCGCTCTCCTGAGCCGGCGGGTACCGTTCGTCGGGTTTCCCAGCCCGCCGGTCGGGAATCGGGTGACGCATACCTCACCGCCGAACCACGGTGGGCGGTGTCCTGGGAACCGCAATTACGGTAGAAGCGAAGGCAATTCAACGTAGATCTGCCGGCGAAGCGAGGAACCACATGACGGAAGTCAAGCTCGATCACCCCGGTGGGCAGCTGTCGATGCCGGTGCACTCCGCGGTCGAAGGCCCCGGTGGTATCGGGGTGAGCAAGCTGCTGAAGGAAACCGGGCTGACGACGTACGACCCCGGTTTCGTCAACACCGCGTCGTGCTCGTCCGCGATCACCTACATCGACGGCGACGCAGGGATCCTGCGTTACCGGGGGTACCCGATCGAGCAGCTGGCCGAGAAGTCCTCCTTCCTGGAGGTCTCCTACCTGCTCATCTACGGTGAGCTGCCGACTGAGCAGCAGCTCGGTGAGTTCACCGAGTGGATTCGCCGGCACTCGCTGCTGCACGAGGAGATGCGCCGCTTCTTCGACGGCTTCCCCCGGGACGCCCACCCGATGGCCGTGCTCTCGTCGGCGGTCAGCGCGCTCTCCACCTTCTACCAGGACAGCCTGGACCCGTTCGACTCCGAGCACGTGGAGATCTCCACGGTCCGGCTGATGGCGAAGGTTCCGACCATCGCCTCGTACGCCTACAAGAAGTCGATCGGGCAGCCGCTGCTCTACCCGGACAACTCGCTGGGGTACGTGGACAACCTGCTGCGGATGACCTTCGGCGTGCCGGCGGAGCCGTACGAGGTCGACCCGGTGATGGCCCGGGTGCTGGACATGCTCTTCATCCTGCACGCCGACCACGAGCAGAACTGCTCCACCTCGACCGTCCGGCTGGTGGGCTCCAGCAACGCCAACCTGTTCGCCTCGGTCTCGGCCGGCGTGAACGCGCTCTTCGGCCCGCTGCACGGCGGCGCCAACCAGGCCGTGCTGGAGATGCTCCAGAAGATCAAGGCCGACGGCGGCGACGTCCGCTCCTTCGTGCAGAAGGTGAAGGACAAGCAGGACGGCGTCAAGCTGATGGGCTTCGGCCACCGGGTCTACAAGAACTACGACCCGCGCGCCGCCATCGTGAAGAAGGCCGCTCAGGACGTGCTCGGCCGGATGGCCAAGCCGGACCCGCTGCTGGACATCGCGATGGAGCTGGAGGAGATCGCGCTCGCCGACGACTTCTTCGTCTCCCGCCGGCTCTACCCGAACGTGGACTTCTACACCGGCCTGATCTACAAGGCCATGGGCTTCCCGACCAAGATGTTCACGGTGCTCTTCGCCCTGGGCCGGCTCCCCGGCTGGATCGCCCAGTGGCGCGAGATGATCAACGACCCGGAGACCAAGATCGGCCGCCCGCGGCAGGTCTACGCCGGCTCGCCCGAGCGGGACTACGTGCCCTTCGGCAACCGCTGACCTTCGGCTCCACCACCGGCAGGCCGCCGACCCACTCGGGTCGGCGGCCTGCCGCGTCTGCGGGAGGTGAGCCGGTCCGAGGACGGTCGCGTCGCTTTGCGGGGCTGAGCGTGACGCCCGGTTGCGGGCCTGTCCGCCGTGCCACCAACCACGTCCTGGTCGCTGTCGAACTGCTCCATATCCGGACCGGGCGGGCCGGGCCCGGAGGTCGAGCCCGCCGGCGGTTGGCCGCGTCATCGGGACGAGGCTGACGACCCGCGGGAGGCGGAACCGGGTAGCGGGATGGCCGGTGGCGTTGCGTAGTGTTAGCGCCATGTCGAGCCCTGAGGCATCCAAGGTGGGGGCTTTCGGTCACGCCGTCAGCCCCCGGAACCGCTGATTTCCTAGTCCGCTGCCAAGCGGCTCTCGCTGCGTAGGACATTCACGCGCACCCTTGGGGCTGGCCGCGGTGACGAGACGTCTCCTCGTTCTCTCTCACCTCGGAGCTCTCGATGCCTCTGCCGCTCTACCTGCTTGCCGTGGCGGTCTTCGCCATGGGTACCTCGGAGTTCATGCTCGCCGGCCTGGTGCCGGACATCGCCACGAGCCTCGACGTGTCAGTCGGGGCCGCCGGGCTTCTGACCTCGGCGTTCGCTGTCGGGATGGTCGCCGGCGCGCCGCTGATGGCGGCGCTTGCACGCCGGTGGCCGGCCCGGGCCAGTCTGCTGGGCTTCGTGCTGGTTTTCGCCGTGGCCCACGTCGTGGGCGCCCTCGCGACGAGTTTCGCGGTCCTGCTCGTCACCCGGGTGATCGCCGCCCTGGCCAACGCGGGCTTCCTGGCTGTGGCACTGAGCACGGCGGCCACGCTCGTCGCAAGTGATCAGAAAGGGCGCGCACTGGCGGTGCTGCTCTCCGGTACGACGGTGGCCACCATCGCCGGAGTTCCCGGCGGTGCGTTGCTCGGCACGTTGCTCGGCTGGCGGGCGACCTTCTGGGCGATCGCACTACTCTGCCCGCCCGCTGCCTACGGCGTCGTGAGGAGCATTCCGGCCCGTTCCGGCACGACCCCTCAGGGCACTCCGGCTGGCTCGTCCCTGCGAGGCGAGCTCGCCCAGCTCGCCAGGCCCAGGCTGGTCCTGGTCATGCTGCTCGGTGCCCTGGTCAACGCTGCCACCTTCGCCACGTTCACCTTCCTGGCGCCGATCGTGACCGGCACCGCCGACCTGGGCGAGCTGTGGGTCCCGGTCGTGCTGGTGCTCTTCGGTGTCGGGTCGTTTGCCGGCGTCACCCTCGCGGGACGGTTCTCCGATCAGCGTCCCGGCATCGTGATCGCAGTCGGTGGCCCGTTGCTGTTGCTCGGCTGGGTGGCGCTGGCAACCCTGGCTGCCCGGCCGGCGGCGCTTCTGCTCCTCGTGTTCGTGCAGGGCATGCTTTCCTTCGCGTTGGGCAGCACCCTGATCGCCAGAGTGCTCTACGCGGCGGCGGGCGCCCCCACCATGGGAGGGTCGTATGCGACCGCGGCGCTCAACCTCGGTGCTGCTGGCGGCCCCGTCGTGGCAGCAGCGACCCTCGGTGCCAATGCTGGTGACCTCGGGCCGGTGTGGGTCAGCGGCCTCCTGGTTGCGATCGCCCTGATCATCGCCCTGCCGCTCCTGCGAGTCATCGCACCCCGCGTCGACCAGACGACACGATGACCCACGCGAACCGGGGGAGCGCGGTCTGATCAGCGGTTCATATCTGGAGCAGTTCGACAGCGTCGGCGGGGCAGGGCTGCCCCGCCGACGCGTAGGTCAGGCGGGGCTGCCCCGCCGACGCGTACCTCAGCGCAGACCGGCTGCGGCGAGGAGGTTGCCGGCGGCGATCGGCGGGAGAGCGCGGCCAGCCGACATGCGCTGGGCGGCGCGCTCGGCTGTGAACGCCGGGGCGGTGGCGATGGCGGCCCCGTAGCTCGCCGCGGTGCGCTGGGCGATCGCCGCCCAGCCGTACTGCTCGTGCACCATCGCGCGGGCCCGGCGGGCCAGCGCCCGCGCCCGGTCCCGGTCCGAGAGCAGCGCGTGCACCGCCTCGGTCAGCCCGTCCGGATCCTGCGGCCGGAAGGTCATTCCGGTCACCCCCGGCTCGACGATCTCGGCCAGCCCGCCGGTCGCGGCGACCGCGAGCGGGGCGCCGGCCGCCGCCCCCTCCAGGGCGACCATGCCGAACGGCTCGTAGATGCTCGGCACCGCAAAGCAGTCCGACGCCGCCATCACCGCGGGCAGCTCGGCCCCGCCCAGGAAGCCGGGCATGCTGACCGCGCCGGCCAGGCCGAGCCGGTGCACGTCGGCCTCCAGCTCGGCCCGGTAGGGGCCGTCACCGGCGATCACCACGCGCAGGCCGGGGTGCCGTTCCCGCAGCCGGGGCACCCCGGCGAGCAGGTGCTGCACACCCTTCTCGTAGACCAGCCGGCCGGCGAAGGTGACCAGCGGACCGTCCCCGGCGAACCGGGCCCGGGCGGCGGCCACCGCGCTGCGCGACGCCCGCCAGCGGTGCGGCTCGACCCCGTTGGCCACCACGTCGACCCGCCCGGCCGGCACCCCGAAGAGCCCGGTCACCTCGTCGCGCATGTAGCCCGAGCAGACGATCACCCGGCCGGACTCGGTGCTGAGCCACTGCTCGACGCCGTGGATGGTGCGGTTCATCTCCTCGGGCAGCCAGCCCTGGTGCCGGCCCGCCTCGGTGGCGTGGATCGTGGTGACCAGTGGGATGTCCAGGTGCTCGCGCAACGTCATCGCGGTGTGCGCGACGAGCCAGTCGTGGGCGTGGATGACGTCGTAGTCGCCGGCCTCGGTGGCGCGCAGGGCGGCTCGGGTGAGGGTGTGGTTGAAGGCCATGGTCCAGGCCAGCAGGCTGCCGGTGGCCAGGGGGAAGGTGACCGGGTCCTCGGCGGCGCGGACGATGCGAACGCCGTCGGCGTACTCCTCGAGCGGGGCGCCCTCGGCGTGGCGGGTGACGACGGTGACCTCGTGGCCGGCGGCGGCCAGGGCGACGGATAGGGCGTGCACGTGCCGGCCGAGGCCACCGACGAGCACGGGCGGGTACTCCCACGACAGCATCAGGATGCGCCGCGACGGCGGCGCGACGCCGGCCGGGCCGGAAGTCGGGATCTGGGTCCGGGTGAGGGTGGGTCGGCAGGCGCGGTCCGGGGCGGTGGCGAGCTGGTCGCCGAGCCGGAGGGTCGTCACATCTTTCTCCGTACAGGCAGGGTCGTACGCGCCGACACCAGTGGCGGCAGAGCGGGAGATCGTGGGTGGGCCGAGGGCCGAGGAGGGGACGTGCGCCGACGCGCGTCCCTGAACAAGGAAAGGCCATCCGGCCCGATATCGCATCTCCAAAACGGGCCAAGGTGACGGACGACACCTGACAGTCCCCTCCGGGCGCAGACCGGCCGTTTTCCGGGCGCCGCCTGAAAGGATGGATTGGCCGAACCGGACGCGGGGCATTACCGCCGTACGCACTGTCCGGCCCGCCGTCCGGTGCGCTCATGATGCGGTGCGCTCATGATCAGAACCGAAGGAGCGACATGCAGGTCTGGCCGGGCGAGCGCTACCCCCTCGGCGCCACGTACGACGGAATGGGTACCAACTTCGCCATCTTTTCCGAGGTGGCCGAGCGGATCGAACTCTGCCTCTTCGACGAGTGGGACACCGGCGCCGAGCTCCGCGTCGAGCTGCGCGAGGTGGACGCCTACGTCTGGCACGCGTACCTGCCCGGGATCGAGCCGGGACAGCGCTACGGCTACCGGGTGCACGGCCCCTACGATCCGGCGAACGGGCTGCGCTGCAACCCGCACAAACTGCTGCTCGACCCGTACGCGAAGGCGGTCGACGGCGACGTGAGCTGGGACCCGGCGGTCTACGACTACGACCTCGGCGACCCGGAGCGGATGTCGGAGACCGACTCGGCGCCGTTCATGCCGAAGTCCGTGGTGGTCAACCCCTACTTCGACTGGGGCAACGACAAGCCGCCGCGTACCCCCTACCACCACTCGGTGATCTACGAGGCGCACGTGCGCGGGCTGACCATGCGCCACCCGGACATCCCCGAGGAGCTGCGCGGCACCTACGCCGGGATCGCCTCCCCGCCGATGATCGAGCACCTCACGAAGCTCGGGGTGACCGCCATCGAGCTGATGCCGGTGCACCAGTTCGTGCACGACCACCGCCTGGTCGACCTGGGTCTGCGCAACTACTGGGGTTACAACACCATCGGCTTCTTCGCCCCGCACCACGGCTACTCCGCGCTCGGCCGGCTCGGCCAGCAGGTGCAGGAGTTCCGCGGCATGGTCAAGGCGCTGCACGCCGCCGGCATCGAGGTCATCCTCGACGTGGTCTACAACCACACCGCCGAGGGCAACCACCTCGGGCCGACGCTGAGCTTCAAGGGCGTGGACGCGCCCAGCTACTACCGGCTCTCGGAGGAGGATCGGCGTTACTTCGTCGACTACACCGGCACCGGCAACAGCCTTAACGTGCGCAGCCCGCACTCGCTTCAGCTGATCATGGATTCGCTGCGCTACTGGGTGCAGGAGATGCACGTCGACGGCTTCCGCTTCGACCTCGCCGCCACCCTGGCCCGGGAGTTCTACGAGGTCGACCGGCTCTCCACCTTCTTTGAGGTGGTGCAGCAGGACCCGGTGGTCAGCCAGGTCAAGCTGATCGCGGAGCCGTGGGACGTCGGCCCCGGCGGCTACCAGGTGGGCAACTTCCCGCCGCTGTGGACCGAGTGGAACGGCAAGTACCGCGACACCGTGCGGGACTTCTGGCGCGGCGAGCCGGCCACCCTGGCCGAGTTCGCCTCCCGGATCTCCGGTTCCGCCGACCTCTACCAGGACGACGGGCGGCGCCCCTTCCACAGCATCAACTTCGTCACCGTCCACGACGGGTTCACCCTGCACGACCTGGTGTCGTACAACGACAAGCACAACGAGGCCAACGGCGAGGAGAACCGCGACGGCGAGAGCCACAACCGGTCCTGGAACTGCGGCGTGGAGGGCGACAC
Source organism: Micromonospora sp. NPDC051006 (assembly GCF_044456245.1). Taxonomy (NCBI): domain Bacteria; kingdom Bacillati; phylum Actinomycetota; class Actinomycetes; order Micromonosporales; family Micromonosporaceae; genus Micromonospora; species Micromonospora sp. NPDC051006. The sequence continues at coordinate 272,072 of NZ_JBITFP010000006.1, read as the reverse complement.
CGACGACGAGGCGGTGCTCGCGCTGCGCGCCAAGCAACGGCGCAACTTCCTGGCCACCCTGGTGCTGTCGCAGGGCGTGCCGATGATCGGCCACGGCGACGAGCTGGGCCGCAGCCAGCGGGGGAACAACAACGCCTACTGCCAGGACAGCGAGCTGGCCTGGATCGACTGGGAGAACGTTGACTCGCAGCTGCTGGAGTTCGTCCGGACGCTGACCGCGTTCCGGGCCCGGCACCAGGTGTTCCGCCGCCGCCGGTTCTTCACCGGCCTGCCGGTCGGCGGCCGGGAGGTCGACGCCCCGCTGCCCGACCTGGCCTGGTACACCCCGGACGGGCGGGAGATGACCGGCGAGGACTGGGGCAACGACTTCGGCCGCTCGGTGGCGCTCTTCGTCAACGGCGAGGGCATTCGCGAGCGCGGCCAGTACGGCCAGCGCCACCACGACGCCTCGTTCCTGCTCTGCTTCAACGCCCACGACGCGCCGCTGGACTTCACCCTGCCCGGCAGCGAGTACGGCCAGAAGTGGGAACGGGTGATCAGCACCGCCGAACCCGAACCGGGCGACGTCACCGTGATCAGCGCGGGCGGCACCCTGCGGGTGCCGGACCGTTCCCTGGTGGTGCTGGAGAGAACGATCTGACATGGCTGCCACCCCTCAGCCCGGCTCGTCGACCCCGACCGGCCCGGTCCGGACCACCTACCGGGTGCAGGTCCGTCCCGGCTTCGACCTGGATGCCACCGCCGGCCTCGCCGGCTACCTCGCCGACCTCGGCGTCAGCCACCTTTACAGCGCGCCGCTGCTCACCGCCACCCCCGGCTCGGCGCACGGCTACGACGTGGTCGACCACCGGGCCGTAAACCCGGAGCTGGGCGGCGAGGCGGGCCGGCAGCGGCTGCTGCGGGCGCTGCGCGCCGCCGGGCTGGGCCTGGTCGTCGACATCGTGCCCAACCACGCCGGGGTGGCCGTGCCGGCGGCCAACCCCGCCTGGTGGGACGTGCTGGCCCGGGGCCGCTCCTCGGCGTACGCCGACTGGTTCGACATCGACTGGGATCGGGGCCGGCTGCTGCTGCCGGTGCTGGCCGACGCGCCGGACGCCCTCGACGAGCTCAAGCTGGTCGACGGCGAGCTGCGCTACCACGAGCACCGGTTCCCGGTCGCCGACGGCACCGGCGACGGCAGCCCCCGCGAGGTGCACGACCGGCAGCACTACGAGCTGGTCTCCTGGCGGCGCGGCGACACCGAGCTGACGTACCGCCGGTTCTTCGCCGTCTCCGACCTGGCAGGGCTGCGGGTGGAGGACCCGGCGGTCTTCGCCGCCACCCACGAGCAGATCCTGCGCTGGGCCGCCGCCGGCGAGGTCGACGGCATCCGGGTCGACCACCCCGACGGGCTGCGCGACCCGGCCGGCTACCTGGCCCGGCTGCGCGCCGCCGCACCGGACCAGTGGCTGGTCGTGGAGAAGATCCTCGAGTACGGCGAGGAGCTACCGGACTGGCCGGTGGACGGCACCACCGGCTACGAGGCCCTCGCGGCGGTCAGCGGGCTCTTCGTCGAGCCGGACGCCGAGGGGGACTTCACCGCCCTGGACACCCGGCTGGCCGGGCGGCACACCTCCTGGGAGGACCTCACCCACGCCACCAAGCTGGCCGCCGCCACCCGGCTGCTCGCCGCCGAGCTGACCCGGCTGGCCGCCCTCGCCCCCGACGTGCCTTCCGAGGCGGCCCGGGCCGCGTTGGCCGAGCTGGCCGCCGCGTTCGCCGTCTACCGGGGCTACCCGCCGCACGGCGCCCGGCACCTCGCCGCCGCCCGCGCCGAGGCCGGCCGGCGCCGCCCCGACCTGGCCGGCGCACTGGACGCGGTCACCCGCCGGCTGCGCGACCCCGACGACGAGCTGGCCCAGCGCTTCCCGCAGCTGACCGGGGCGGTGATGGCCAAGGGGGTGGAGGACACCGCCTTCTACCGGTGGAGCCGGTTCGTCGCGCTCAACGAGGTCGGCGGCAGCCCCGCCCACTTCGGGGTGCCGCCGGCGGAGTTCCACCGCTTCGTCGCCGCCCGGCAGGTCCGCTGGCCGGCCGCGATGACCACGCTCTCCACCCACGACACGAAGCGCAGCGAGGACGTCCGGGCCCGGCTCGCCGTGCTCAGCGAGCTGCCGGAGCAGTGGGCGCAGCGGGTCACCGGGTGGATGTCCGCCGCGGAGCTGCCCGACCCGGCCTTCGCGCACCTGCTGTGGCAGACCGCCGTCGGCGCCTGGCCGATCGAGCGGGAGCGGCTGCACGCGTACGTGGAGAAGGCCGCCCGGGAGGCGTCCACGTCGACCAGCTGGGCCGACCCCGACCCGGCCTTCGAGCGGGCCATGCACGCGGTGGTCGACCGGATGTACGACGACCCGCGGCTGCACGCCGAGCTGACCGCGTTCGCCGACGAGATCACCCCGGCCGGCTGGTCCAACTCCCTCGGGCAGAAGCTGGTGCAGCTGGCCATGCCCGGGGTGCCGGACGTCTACCAGGGCACCGAGCTGTGGGACAACTCGCTGGTCGACCCGGACAATCGCCGCCCGGTCGACTTCGTCGTACGCCGGGAGCTGTTGACCCGGCTCGACGGCGGCTGGCAGCCGCCGGTCGACGCGGTCGGCGCGGCGAAGCTGCTGGTGGTCTCCCGGACGCTGCGGCTGCGCCGCGACCGGCCCGACCTGTTCACCGGCTACCGGCCGGTGCCGGCGCACGGGCCGGCCGGGCGGCATGCGGTGGCCTTCGATCGCGGCGGCGCAGTCGCGGTCGCCACCCGGCTGCCGCTGCGGCTGGCGCAGTCCGGTGGCTGGCGTGACACGGTCCTGTCGCTTCCCGTTAACAACGTGACCGACCTGTTCACCGGGCGGGTCTACAGTGGCGGGGAGACCTCTCTGGCCGACCTGCTGGCCACCTACCCTGTCGCGCTGCTGGCTCCCACCAACGAGTCCGTGGAGGCTGCGTCATGACCGAGTTCACGGTGTGGGCCCCTGAGGCCACCCGCGTCCGACTACGACTGACCGGCGACTCCGACCACGAGATGGCCGCCGGCCCGAACGGCTGGTGGCGGGTGGACGTACCCGACGCCGGGCCCGGCACCGACTACGCCTTCCTGCTCGACGACGACGACCAGCCGCTGCCCGACCCCCGCTCGCCCTGGCAGCCGGCCGGGGTGCACGGGCCGAGCCGGCGCTACGACCACGCCGCGTTCGACTGGACCGACAGCTCGTGGACCGGTCGGCAGCTGCCCGGCGGCGTCCTCTACGAGCTGCACGTCGGCACCTTCACCCCGGAGGGCACCTTCGACGCGGCCATCGACCGCCTCGACCACCTGGTCGAGCTGGGCGTCGACCTGATCGAGCTGCTGCCGGTCAACGCGTTCAACGGCGAGCACAACTGGGGCTACGACGGCGTCTGCTGGTATGCCCCGCACCAACCCTACGGCGGCCCCGACGGGCTGAAACGCCTGGTCGACGCGGCGCACGGCAAGGGGCTGGGGGTGATCCTCGACGTCGTCTACAACCATTTCGGGCCCTCCGGGGCCTACGCGCCGCGATTCGGGCCCTACCTCGCCGAGCAGAGCAACACCTGGGGCCGCTCGGTCAACCTGGACGGCCCGCATTCCGACGAGGTACGCCGCTACATCATCGACAGCGTGCTGATGTGGCTGCGCGACTACCACGTCGACGGGCTGCGCCTGGACGCCGTGCACGCCCTGCCGGACACCCGGGCGGTGCCGCTGCTGGAGGAGCTGGCGATCGAGGTCGAGTCGCTCGCCACCCACCTCAACCGGCCGCTGTCGCTGATCGCCGAATCCGACCTCAACGACCCGAAGCTGATCACCCCGCGTGAGGCGGGCGGCTTCGGCCTGCACGCCCAGTGGAACGACGACGCCCACCACGCGCTGCACACCCTGCTCACCGGCGAGCGGCAAGGCTACTACGGCGACTTCGGCTCCCTGGAAACCCTCGCCGAAGTGCTCACCGGCGCCTTCTTCCACACCGGCACCTGGTCCAGCTTCCGCAACCGCCAGCACGGCCGCCCGGTCGACCGGCAGCGCACCCCCGGCCACCGGTTCGTGGCATACCTGCAGAACCACGACCAGATCGGCAACCGCGCCACCGGCGACCGCATCTCGGCCTCGCTCTCGCCTTCTCTGCTGCGCGTCGGGGCTGTCCTTCTACTCACCGCGCCCTTCACCCCGATGCTGTTCATGGGGGAGGAGTGGGCGGCCTCGACGCCCTGGCAGTTCTTCACCAGCCATCCGGAGCCGGAACTGGCCACCGCGGTGGCCACCGGGCGGCGGCGGGAGTTCGCCGCACACGGCTGGCCGGAGGGGGACGTGCCGGACCCGCAGGACCCGCAGACGTACCTGCGGTCGCGGCTGGACTGGGCCGAGCTGGACAAGCCCGAACACCGGGAGATGCTCGACTTCTACCGGCGGCTGATCGCGCTCCGCAAGAGCCGGGCTGACCTGTCCGACCCCCGGCTGAACAGCGTCGAGGTCCGGCACGGCGACCAGTTCCTGCTGATGCGACGCGGCGACACGCTGGTGGTGGCGAACCTGGCCGGTCGCGCGCAGGGGATCTCGCTGCCGGGGGTGGCACGGCGGGTGCTGCTGGCCACGGGGGAGGGCGTCACGGTGATGCGGGACCGGATCGAGCTACCGGCCGAGACGGCGGCGATCGTGGCGCTGTGAGGTGGCACAGTCCTGAATGTGCCGTTGGAGGAGCTGCCGGACTGGTTGCCGGCTTGGTGTCTTGACCATCTAGGCGGCGAACCCGCCGGCGTGCTGTTCCAGTCGCAACAGGTCTCGATGGTGTTCGGTCTGCGGTTGGCCGGTGGCAGGGACGTCGTGGTCAAGGCGCGCGCCGACGACGGCCGGGCCGCGTCATGTGTCGCGGCACAGGCCCGGCTGGCCGAGCGCCGGTTTCCGTGTGCCCGGCCGCTCACGCCGGTTGTCGGTGTCGGTGCGCTGGCCGTGCACGCCGAAGAATTGCGGCCCGGCGGCGAGGTGTTGCACGGCAACTCGCCGGGCATAGCCATGCGCTGCGCGGAGGTGTTCGCCCGGCTGATGGGCGAACTTGCCGGCGTGACCGTCGCGCCGCCGCTTCCGAATCCGCCCTGGGTACGGTGGGACCACACCAATTCTGGGGTGTGGCCGGCGATCGACTTTCTCGACAGCCGGGACCAGATTGTCGTGTCCGAGCACATCGTCGAGACGGCTGAGCGAGCCCGGAGGCGGCTGCTGGCCGCCGGCTTGCCGTGCGTGCTCGGCCACGCCGACTTCGAGGCGCAGAACCTGCGGTGGCAGGGCTGGCAGGTGTGGGCGGTGCACGACTGGGACAGCCTGGCGTGGCAGCCGGAGGCGGCGCTAGTGGGAGCGGCGAGCGGGTCGTTTGCCAGTTCCGGGCCGCCCACGCTGGCGCCGATCGAAAGCTCCGAGGCGTTCCTGGCGGCTTATCAAGACACTCGAGGGCGCTTGTTCACGGCCGTGGAGCTGGAGATCGCATGGGCGGCCAGCTTGTGGATGGCTGCGTACAACGCCCGGGAGATGGCACTGTGCGGTGGCGCCCCGGCGGGCGGCGATGCGCTGCGGGCGCAGGCAGCCGAACGCCTCCGCAGGGCTAATGCGTAACATCAGCACCCAAATTCAGCCAGCGTCTGCCCCCGGCCGCGGCGTCGGGGCCCGTCCGCCCTTCGAGATCATCGCCGCCGCCAACCGCATCTGCTCGTGTGGGCAGGAGTAGCCACTCTGATGGCTGAGACTACGGAGCGCACGAGCTACACCTCGACCCTTCGTTCGTGATCAGCACCTGAGTCTTCCCGACCAGGGGTCACGAGGTTGAGCGTGACGAGGTGGCCTGTGCCGATGGCGTGTACCAGATCGCTACCTCCCGGAAGCAGCCGGTCGATTCGCGCCGGGATGCGCAAGGAGGCATTGACGTGGCCGACCCGGTCGACGCTGACGAGGGAGCCGTCCGGGTAGGCGAACAGTGCGCCGCCGGATATGGGAGCTGCGGCAGATACAGCGCCACGCGGTAGGTGCGCCACCTCCGTGACAGCACCGCGGTCCAGGTCTACGAATGTGATGCCGGTGTCCTCCACCAGCCAGAGCGCTCCACCTCTGAGCATCGGCGGATGCGGCAGTAGGTCGCGCTCGTGTTGCCACAGCACCTTGACGCCGTCGACGGGGTGAAAGGCCATGATCGTGCGTCTGCCGCTGAGGAAGATGATGCGCCCATCGTCGCTGACGTCGTAGGCGATTCCGGTATCAGGAAATACCACCGGGGCGGGCAGCGGCCACTCGGCCACGACGGTGCCGGACTGGGAGTCGAGCAGGAGCAGTTCGGGTTTGTCGGCGATGGCGATGAGCGCCGCATGGGTGGCGAGATCTCGCTCTGGCGCCAGTCGAAGTGGCAGCGGCCAGGCCAGTTGACTGCCGTGGGGGAGCGCTGTGGAGACGGGTGGGAGAGGCTCGCCGTCGGCAAGGGAGACCCGCTTCAATGGGTGATAGCCACGCCACCCGCCCAGGAGGATGACCGAGCCGCTGACGCTGACGTAATGCAGTAGGCGAGGGCCTGGCGTCGACCACATCTGTTCGCCGTTGTGAAGGTCGAAGCAGTGCAGTACCCCCGCCTGGCTTAGATAGAGGCACTTCTCACCTGCAACGACGGTAGTGCCCCAGCAGTCCTCAACGCGCTGCTCCCACAGCGACTCCCCGCTGACCGGATCCAGCCTTGTCAGGCGCGAGTGCCGCTCTGCTACGACGAGGGCGTCGGAGGCGGCGGCCATCGTCTCTGAGCTCGATCTCAAGTGCAAGGATCGTGACCACAACAACTTCACCGACTGATCCACCACGCCGATATCATGCACGCTTCTCCGCAGGAGAGGATGCCCTGGTATCTGCGTCTGGGCCGTTGCCGTCCACGGTCAGTAGCCAACGATTTGAAGATCGCGTAACCATCGATGCCGTCCGGTTAGACAAACTCCTCTTCGCTCCGCTGTAGGTGCGATGATGCACCCATCAGTACGCGGCACAATTGTTGGAAGCATGAGGAAGACCTGACGATCCGCTACAGCGGCGCGCACAGCGTCACCACGGAGCCTGCCGACCATGGGGCGGGACGTGGCCCAGCTCCAGGACGTGGGGAGCCGACACGAAGCCGTCTGTCTCGCCGGAAGGCTGGTTGTGACGAGCCAGGCCGCGTGCGACCGAGCCGGGGCGGCGCTTCTTGGGCACTCAGCGTCATCGCTTGGACGCTCTGCCGGTGTACCGTCCAACCGTGCGGGATGGCAGGCCGTGGCCGCTATCCCTAGTCCTCTACCTGGGAGTGGGCGAAGGCATGGTGAAGAAGCCGGAGACCATCGGCGCCAGGATCCGGTACTGGCGGATGCGCCGTGGCGGAATGACTCAGGCCGTCCTCGCCGGGCTGGCCGGCGTCACTCAGTCCTACGTGTCGCAGGTCGAGTCGGGCCGGAAGACCATCGACCGTCGCTCCACTCTGGTCGCCCTCGCTGCCGCGCTCCAGGTCACGGTGGCCGACCTGCTCGGCCAGGGCACCGAGTCCGGCGATCCGGCCCGCGAGAGTGCCGCCGAGTGCGTACCGGCGATCTGGTCGGCCCTGATCGAAATCGAGGACGGCGAGCGCCGACCGGCGACCTACACGAAGGACCGTCTGGCCGTCGAGATCGCCCGCAGTGATCAGCTCCGCAACTCCTGCAACTACCCGGCGATGGCTCGCCTGCTTCCCGGACTGCTGCTCGAAGCCGCTGCCGTGGGTGGGGCCGCGCTCGCTCAGGTCGCGTACCAAGCTTCTACCTGCCTTCGGCACCTCGGGTACCGACACTTGGCGCTCAATGCCGCTCGGATCTCGGTGTCGGCAGCGGAGGACGTCGAAGACCAGGCGTGGATAGGAGCATCTCGTTTCGCGTATGCGCAGAGTCTGCCGATTGAGTCCGCGCGGTTGGCTGCCAGAGCTGCCGACCGGTCGCTGGCGGAGCTTCAGGAGAATGCATCCGACGTTCGGGTGCGGCAAATGCTTGGCCAGCTGCACCTCATGGCTGCGCTTGCTTCGACCGTGGATGGTCGTCCGGATGTTGCCCGCGACCACCTCGCCGCGGCCACGGGTGAGGCAGCGAGTTTGGGAGACCCGGCTGACGGTGGCGGCTTCAACGGTTGTTGCTTTGGGCCGACCAATGTAGGGCTCTGGAAAATGTCCATAGCGGCAGAGCAGGGCGAGTCCGGCAGAGTAATCGAGCTGTCCCGGATGGTACGGCCACAGGTGCTGGTGGCATCAAATCGCCAGCTGTCCTACTGGCTCGATGTTGGCCGAGCGCTGGCGGACGGCGGTCGCCGGGACACCGAAGCGCTGGCCGCATTCATCCAGGCCGAGCGGGCCGCACCGGTGCCGTTCGCTATCAACCCCCTCGTCCGAGACGCCGTGGTGACGCTGGCGCAGCGCGCCCAGCGCCGGGCCGTCCCCGACGAACTGCGGCTGCTTGCGAGCCGCATCGGCATCGACCTGGCCGCATAACTCCTGGTAATCGGCTCATCGCCGATCCGCCCTACCGTCCGATTCGGGGCGCAATCGCGTCCTTTGGCCTGGTGGGGCGGTCGGTCTCTTCTCTGGTAGGACCGCTGCCACGCCCTTGCGGAGCGGGCAGGGATGAGCGATCAGGACAGCAAGGGTCAGCAGTCTGAGGCGGCCGAGCGGGAGGCCGCCAAACAACGCCTGCTCGCGCAGGCCGAGGCGGAGCGCGTACCGGTGGAGGAGACCACCCGGGCGGTCCCGGACCGGCGGTGGCGGCGTGACCGGTGACGAGCTGCCGATCGGCCGCCGGGTGGCGCACTGGCGGGTGCGGCGGCGGATGACCCAGCAGATGCTCGCCGACCGGCTGCGCAGGTCGAAGAGCTGGGTGGACAAGGTCGAGCGGGGCGTCCGCCCACTCGACCGGTACTCGGTGATCCAGGAGCTGGCCCAGGTGCTGCGGATCGATCCGACGGTGCTGCTCGGCCAGCACCAGACGACACGGGCCGGCACGCTGGACGGAGTGGACGAGATTCGGGCCGCTCTCGCCCGCTACGACAGCGGGTCAGACACAATGCCCCCGGCCGAAGAGCTGAGAAGGCAGGTCGGGCATGCCTGGTTGACCTACCAGCACGCGCACTACCCGCAGCTGGTGCGGGTGCTGCCGGGCCTGCTCGACGCCGCCCAAGGCGTGCAGTCAGTAGAGCTGTTGGTGCAGGCGTACCGGATCACCTCGTCGGTGTTGGTGAAGCTCGGTGAGGCCGACCTCGGGTGGCTGGCCGCGGACCGGGCGATGGCCGTGGCGGGCGGCGATCCGGTGCTGGCGGCGACGGCGGCCGTGTCGGTCGGGCAGGCGCTGCGCGCGTCGGGCCGAGACCGGCTGGCCCTCGCTGCGACGACCGCCGCCGCGAGCCGTGTCGCGCCAGGGCCGCGGCGGCCGGCGGGGGAGTGGGCGGTCTGCGGGACGCTGCTGCTCCAGGCCGCCCTGGCCGCCGCCGCCTGCGCCGACCCCCGCCGCGCCGAGGAGCTGACCGACCGGGCCGCCGGCCTCGCCGCCCAGCTCCGGGGGTACGACGACGCGCACCGGACCAGCTTCGGACCGATCGCCGTCGACCTGGCCCGGGTGGTGACGGCTGCCGAGCGGGGTGACGCCGGGGAGGCGGTCCAGCGGCACGCGGCAGTGATCCGGCGGGAGGCGTGGCGGCGGCTGCCGGCCGAGTACCGGGGCGCGTACCTGGTGGACGCCGCGCGGGCGTACCTCCAGCTCGGTGACCTACGCGGCGCGGCGCGGGCGCTGGTCGACGCGGACAGCGTCGCGCCGGCCGAGGTCCGGTGCCGGCCGTCGGCGCGTGCGGTGATCGCCGAGGTCGCCCGGAGCCACCCGGCGCCGGCCGGTGTGGCGCGACTGGCGACGCTGGTCGGCCTGACCCGATGACCGGTCGGCCTGCACCCACTCTCGCCGGGAGATCGAGTCGACCTGGCCGCCGGGAAGGTGCGTCAGTGGTGTGGCTGGTCGGGGCGGCGGCGGCCGAAGGCGTCGGCCTTGCCCCAGCGGCCGGGGATGTCCAGCAGCGCGATCCGCTCGAAGGCGGCCGGCAGCGCGGGGGCCACGGCGAGATGGTCCTCGTGCGGGTCGATGCCGAGCATGGTCCTCAGGAGCAGCATCGACGCGCCGCTGGACCACGCCTGCGGGCTGCCGGCCGTCGGGTACCGGACCGGGTAGCGGGTGGTGTGGCGGTCGAACCCACCGAAGGCCTCCGGCAGCCGCCCCTGGAAGTAGGTGGCCGCGTAGAGGATGCCCTCGGCGATGCGGCCCGCCTCGCTGGTGAACCCGTAGCGGCGCAGTCCCCACGCGATGAACGAGTTGTCGAACGGCCACACCGTGCCGTTGTGGTAGCCGAGTGGGTTGTAGCGGGCCTGCCCCTCGGCGAGGGTGCGCACTCCCCAGCCGGAGAAGAGCGCCGGGCCCATCAGGTGCTCGACGACCCGCGGCGCCCGCTCGGGCGGCACGATGCCGCTCCACAGCAGATGACCGATGTTCGAGGAGAGGCTGTCGACGGGCGTGCCGTCGCGGTCGAGCGCGAGAGCGTAGTAGCCACGATCCTCCAGCCAGAAGTCCCGGTTGAAGCGGTCGTAGAGGGCCGCCGCCTCGCGTTCCAGCCGGTCAGCGTAGTCGGGGTCGCCCCAGACGGTACGGGCCAGCCGCGCCCCGCGGACCTTGGCGTCGTAGGCGTACCCCTGCGTCTCGCACGTGGCCCTCGGGAAGGCCGGCAGCCTCCCGTCGGCGTAGGAGATGCTGTCCCACGAGTCCTTCCAGCACTGATTCTCCAGGCCGGTCGCGCGGTTGCGCCGCTCGTACCAGATGTAGCCGGAGGACATCAGGTCCGCGTACTGGTCGATCCACGTCAGGGCCGCGCGGGCCTCCTGCTCCAACTCCATCACCAGCGCCGTGTCGCCGCTCCACCGCTCGTATTCGTCGAGCAGCACCACGAACAGCGGTGAGGCGTCGACGGTGCCGTAGTAGGGAGAGTGTGGCTGCTCCTCGAACGCGGCGGACTCGCCGTAGCGCAGCTCGTGCAGGATCCGCCCGGGATCCTCCTCCAGCACGTGGTCGGTGCGGGCGCCCTGGAGCGACGCGAGGATCCGCAGTGTCGCCGGGGTCAGCGACGGGGTGACGGGCAGGGTCTGCAGGCAGGTCAACAGACTGTCCCGCCCGAACAGGGTCATGAACCAGGGCAGTCCGGCCGCCGGCACGCTCGCGCCGCTGAGCGAGAGCGGCGCGAAGCGCAGCGCCGCCAGGTCCACCAGGCTACGGCGGTACACCTGCTGTAGCGCGGTGTTCTCCGTGTCCAGGGTCGGGGCCGCCGCGACCCACGCCTGCACGCTCGCCGGCAGGGTCGATTCGTCCGGCCGCAGCGCCCGCAGGGCGGAGCGGAAATCGACACCGTCCGGGCGCAGCGCGCGCATGACCACCTGAACCTCGGTGGACCACTGCTCTCCGGGCCGCAGTCGGGCGGCGAACCGGAGCCCCTGCGCGTCGAACGTGGCCGGCTCAGTGGCCGTCAGGGAGATCTCGCGCCGGTAGGTGGCGCGCTCGTAGCCCAGCCGCAGCTCGTTCGCGCCGACGTGGGTGTAGTGACTGCCGGCCTTGTCGTGGAGGTCGAACTTGATCTCGAAGATGTCGGCGAAGTCGGCCGCCACGTCGAGTCGCACGTCGAGCTCGACGTCCTGCTGACCGTAGTTGAAGATCGTCAACGACTCGGTGAGGTCCGGGCCGAGCCGACGGCGCCGGATCGCCGAGACGTCGGCCTGCACGTAGTCGACCGCCCCGCCCGGCACCAGGAAGAACGTGACCTCGTAGTACAGCATGTCGTCCACCGACAGCGCGTTCAACCGTTCGCCGTTGATGGTGAGCACCCAGTGGGACAGGTAACGCGTGTCGGCGGCGAAGAGCCCGACCGGGGTACTGCTCGAGGACTCCACGTCGCCACTGGCGTCCGACACGATGAAGGTGTTGCCGTCGAGGCACGACACGGTGCCGGGGATGTCCCTCATCGGCTACTTCCCGCCGTAAGGAGCGGTCTGATCCGGCGTTCGCGGGAACAGCCGGCCGATCCGCAGCGCCAGGCCGAGGTCCCCGTCGACCAGGATCTCGCCCCGGATGATCGCGGCCAGACCGTTCACCTCACCCCGCGCCATCGCCTCCGCGACCTGGGCGGACACCCGGATGACGGTCCGGGCGTGGCCGCCGTCCCGCGTCACCCGCATGCGGCCATGATCAATGTCCAGGTGCCACTGCTCCACACGGTTCCCGTCCCGGATGTCGAACCGCACGCTCCCGGACACGTTGCTGAGCCGTTGATCCTGGCCAGCAACCGCCAACCGCTCGAAGAAGGCACTGGTCGTCGTCATCCGACCTCTCCAGGCGCTGGTAGGGGCGCCTGCCGGCTACCCGCTGGACGAAGCGGCTAACTCCGTGCCGGCGGCAGCCGGCCGACTACCGGGGCACCTACCTGGTGGACGCCGCCGTTCACTATGGCGACATGCGTGGATGGCAGCGCCCTTACTCAGTCGACCTGGCGACCGGCTCGGCGATGCTGGGGCTGGTCGGGGTGGCAGGGTTCGGGGTGTTCCTCGGGATCCTCTACGTGCGCGGGCACCTGTCGGCCCCGATGGCGGTCCTCTGCGGGGTGTGGCTGGCCGCCGCCCTCGCCGTCACGGCACGGCGGGCGGTGCTCGGTGTCTATGTCAGCGATGGTGGCCTCCGGACCCGGTCCCTGCTGCGCACGATCACGCTGCCGTGGGAGTCGGTGGCGGCGATCCGCAGCGGCACGGCCTCCATCGGGGGCCTGGACATGGGCCGCACCGCCATCGTCATCGAACGAGCCGACGGGGTCCTGATCCAGACCCCGCTGCAACGCGGGGACGTCTTCCGGCCGTTCACGTTCCGGCCGGAACTGGGGCGGCTGGCCACCTGGCCCGAGCACTACGACGAGATCCTGGCGACACTGCGGGCCCACCACCGCGACGCGCAGCGCCGCCGGCCGGCGGCATCTGCAGCTCAGCTCCCGCTACCGCCCCCCGGGGTTGGGTCGACGAGCCCTACCGACGGAGTCACCCGGACCCCTGCGCCCCACGATGCCGTCTCCGCTGACCAGCGGCGCGACATCCACACCCTGATCCGGCAACACCAGCGCGGTGCGCTCAGCGACGCCGAGTTCGCCGTGGAACTGGCGAAGATTCGCGGCACCGGCTAGGTCGACTCCCGGCCCGGTGGCCGGATCTTCTGCTTCTACGATGAGCGGGCCTCATCCGAAAGGGAACCCGTGCCGACCTACCGCCATCCGGGCACCGTCATCACCGACCACAGCTTCCCGGTGCCGCTGGACCACGCCGACCCGACCGGTGAGCGGATCGAGGTGTACGCCCGCGAGGTCGTGGCCGCCGGCCGGGAACGCGACTCGCTGCCCTGGCTGCTCTTCCTGCAGGGCGGCCCGGGCGGGCGCTCGCCGCGCCCGGTGGGCCGGGACAGCTGGCTGGACCGGGCGCTGGACGACTACCGGGTGCTGCTGCTGGATCAGCGGGGCACCGGCCGTTCCACCCCCGCCGACCGGCACACCCTGCCGCTGCGCGGGGACGCCGCCGCGCAGGCCGACTATCTGGCGCACTTCCGGGCTGACTCGATCGTCCGCGACTGCGAGCTGATCCGCCGGGAACTGCTCGGCGAGGGCGGGCGCTGGACCCTGCTCGGCCAGAGCTACGGCGGCTTCTGCACCCTCACCTACCTGTCGTACGCCCCTGAGGGCGTCCGCGAGGCCCTGGTCACCGGCGGCCTGCCCGGGCTTCGCAGCACGGCGCAGGACGTCTACCGGGCCGCCTACCCGCGGGTGCAGCGCAAGATCGAGGCGCACTACGCCCGCTACCCGGAGGACGTCGAGGCGGTCCGCGCCGTCGTGCGGCACCTGCGGGAGCGGGAGGTGCGGCTGCCCGGCGGCGGGCTGCTGACCGCCGAGGCGTTCCAGGCGATCGGCACCGTGCTGGGCACCGGCAGCGGCTCGCACGCGCTGCACTACCTGCTCGAAGACGCCTTCCTGCCCGGGATGCCCGAGCGCCGGCTCGCCGACTCGTTCCTCGCCGAGGTCCAAGGCCACCTCTCGTACGCAGGTCGCCCGCTCTACGCGCTGCTGCACGAGTCGATCTACGGCCAGCGCTCGGCGTCGCCGCGCGCCACCGGATGGGCGGCCGAGACGGTACGCGCCGAGTTTCCGCAGTTCGACGCCGATCGGGCGCTGGCGGAGGACCGGCCGGTGCTGCTGACCGGCGAGATGATCTATCCCTGGATGTTCGGCACCGATCCGGCGTTGGCCCCGCTTCGCGAGGTGGCGGAGCTGCTGGCGGCCCGCGAGGAGTGGCCGGACCTGTACGACCCGCGGCAACTGGCCCGCAACGAGGTGCCGGTGGCCGCCGCCGTCTACCACGACGACATGTACGTCGACACCGACGACTCGCTGGCCACCGCGCGCGCGGTGCGCGGTCTGCGCCCCTGGATCACCAACGAGTACGAGCACGACGGCCTACGGGTGAGCGAGGGTCGGGTCCTGGACCGGTTGATCAGGCTGGTCCGCGACGAGACCTGAGCACGGGCGCCGAGGTCACAGTGGTGGCGGGCACCGATCGGGGAGCGTTACCTGCCCCGGCTGGTGGGCGAAGGTCCTCATCGTGAACCACTCGTCCAGCGCCGGATCGAAGAGGTTCTGGAACCCGAACTGCAACACCTGCCACCACTGGCTCGGGTTCCGTTGGTCGACGTAGACATCGCCCAGGGCGATCGGGAACCGGAAGACCTCGCCCGGCTGGGTGAAGCCGCCGACGACGCCGACCCGCCAATGGTCGACGCGGCGATCGGGCTTCCCCTGCAGGATCTCCGGTCCGACGAACCGCGCGGTCTTCAGCAGGTCGTTGAACATCTGCCGGTTGAAGAATCCCACCCGGTCGCACGGGCGCGGCGGGTCCAGCGGGATGTTCGGCCACTTGTAGGTGAGCGTGTAGAGCGTGTTGCGGTAGATCAGGTTCGTGAACCAGATCGGATGCTCCGGACCCCCGGCGATCATCTGGCTGTCGCCATTGCGGCCCTGCCAGGTGAAGGGCACGTCGATGCCGAGGTCGCGCACGATGTACCGGCCGGTGCCCCGGAAGTCCGCCGGCAGCAGCGGCGGGCGCGGCTCCTCCGGGCCGGGCGGCTTGCCGTGCGCCGTACCGCCGGACTCGTCGGGTCCGGGCTTGGTGCCGCCCGGCTCCTCGGAGTCGAGCGGCCCGCCGGCCCTGGTGCCGCGCGAGTCGTCCGGCCCGAGTGGCCTGCTGGGCGCGGTGGCGCCGGCCGAGGTCTCGCTCGGCGGCGCGGCGGACGCGCCGGGTGCGATCAGGGCGAGGGCGACCACGCCGCTGGCGATCAGCGTCCGAAGTGCGCGGATCGGTGCCATCTGCCCTCCGTGCTCAAAGTGGCTGAAGTTCGGACAATCGGGGCGTCTGTGGCGAATGTTAGGGCTCGGGTGGCAGCCCAATCGGCGTCAACTCCGCCGTCGTCACCCGGAAGCGCCGAAGAATCCTCGCCTGCCGCCTGCCGCCAAACTCTCGGGAGCGCAACGGCCGCCGCGAAGATCGCGCTCGATCCGGGATGTAGTGGCATCCTGCTGATGGTGAGGCCACTACATCGTGGATCGAGCACGATCTTGCGAGCTCCTGGGTGGTTCCACGTGTCCGACCAGGCGGGCGGGACCGGCCGGGCGAATGCTCGGAGTCGGTGCAGCGGAACGCGGCGGGACAATCTCCGCTGAATCGGGCATGCCGACACGTCGTACCGCATAGCGTCACGGTGGCGGCGTCACCGCCGCGCCGCCGGTCCGCCGGCGGCCCCGCGCTGCGCGGAGGTTACCGACGTGAACCGCATCGACGGAGTGCTCCTGCCCGAACTGGATTCCCCCATCCGGGAGCCGCTCCTGGCCCGGGCTGTGGGCTGGCTGAGCCTCGTGCTCGGGGTGGGCGCCCTCGCCGTGCCCGGCCGGCTGGCCGAACTGGCCGGCGTGGACGACTCGCCCACCGCCCGCGCCATCATCCCGGCCGTCGGCGCCCGCGAGTTGGGCCACGCCGCCGGGCTGATCACCGGCCGCCGCACGGCCGGCTGGGCCTGGAGCCGGGTGGCCGGCGACGCCATGGACCTGACCCTGCTCGCCCGGGCCCTCACGGACCGCAGCGGTGACCGGCGGAAACGCGTCGCCGCCACCACCGCCGTGATCGCCGGCATCACCGCCGTCGACGTGCTCGCCGCGCTCGGCGCCTCGCGCGCCCGCCGATCCCGGGACCGGATGATCCGCATCGACGTCGGGGTGACGGTGAACCGGTCACCGGCCGAGGCCTACCGGTTCTGGCGGGACGTGGAGAACCTGCCCCGCTTCATGTCGCACCTGGAGTCGGTGCGTGCCGAGGACCTGCGCCGGTCGCACTGGACCGCGCGCGGGCCAGCCGGCCGCCTGATCGAGTGGAACGCGGAGATCCTGGACGACCAGCCGAACCGGTCGATCGCCTGGCGGTCGATGCCCGGCGCGCGGGTGCCGAACGCCGGCCGGGTCCGCTTCCAGCCCGCCCCCGGAGACCGGGGCACCGAGGTCCGGGTGCAGCTCGGCTACGCGCCGCCGGCCGGCTCGCTCGGCCGGGCCGTGGCGAAGCTCTTCGGCGAGGCGCCTGAGCAGCAGGTCCGCGACGACCTGCGCCGGTTCAAGCAGGTGCTGGAAACCGGGGAGGTGGTCCGCTCCGAGGGCAGCCCGGACGGGATCTCGGCGCGGCAGCAGGTCATGCAGCGCCCCGCCCAGCCGCTGCCCAACGGCCACCGGCGCTGACCGCCGCACCCAGGAAGGAAGACAATGAAGGCCACCGCCTGGATGGGCAAAGAGAGCGTCAAGGTCGTCGACGTGCCCGATCCCACGATCATGAATGCCCGGGACGCGATCGTACGGATCACCACGACCGCCATCTGCGGCTCCGACCTGCACCTTTACCACGGCTACATCCCTGCCATGCGCAAGGGCGACATCCTCGGCCACGAGTTCATGGGCGAGGTGGTCGAGGTCGGCCCGCAAGTGCGCAACCTGCGGGTCGGCGACCGGGTGGTGGTGCCCTTCCCGATCGCCTGCGGGCACTGCACCTCCTGCCAGCGCGGCCTCTACTCGGTCTGCGAGAACTCCAACCCGAACGCCGGCATCGCCGAGAAGATCATGGGTCACTCGCCGGGCGGCATCTTCGGCTACTCCCACCTGCTCGGCGGCTACGCCGGGGGCCAGGCCGAGTACGCCCGGGTGCCGTTCGCCGACGTCGGGCCGATCAAGGTGCCCGACGAGGTGCCCGACGACCAGGCGGTGATGCTCGCCGACGTGTTCCCGACCGCCTACATGGGCGCCGAGATGTGCGACATCAGGCCGGGTGACGTGATCGCGGTCTGGGGCGCCGGACCGGTCGGGCTGCTCGCCGCGGCCAGCGCCCGGATGTTCGGCGCCGAGCGGGTGATCATCATCGACCGGTACCCGTACCGGCTGGCGCTGGCCCGGGAGCACACCGGCGCGGAGACGCTCAACTACGAAGAGGTCGACGTGCTGGACGCGCTCAACGAGCTGACCGCCGGGCGGGGCCCGGACGCGTGCATCGACGCCGTCGGCATGGAGGGGCACCACGGCAACGCCGCGATCTACGCGTACGACCGGGCGAAGCAGGCGGTCCACGCGGAGACCGAGCGGCCCTTCGCGCTGCGTCAGGCGATCCTGGCCTGCCGAAGCGGCGGGGTGGTCTCGGTCGTCGGCGCGTACGGGGGCCTGATCGACAAGTTCCCGATCGGGGCGTTCATGAACCGGTCGCTGACCCTGCGCACCGGGCAGTGCCACGTGCAGCGCTACACCCGGCCGCTGCTGGAGCGGATTCAGCGCGGCGACATCGACCCGAGCTTCATCGTCAGCCACCGGATGCCACTCAAGGACGCCCCCAAGGGATACAAGATCTTCCAGAAGAAGCAGGACGAGTGCACCAAGGTCCTGCTCACGGTGTGACGACCGCTGCGTCCGGCCGGCGGGGCGGCGGCCCGGTGGGTGAGCGGCTAGCGTGTCCAGGGTGGAGGGCGGCCAGCCGCCGGTGCCGCTGGCCGGCATCGCGCACGAGGCGGACGGGACGACCGTCCGGCTGCGCCCGGTCACCGAGGCCGACCTGAGCATCTTCCGGCGCTTCCTCACCGAACCGGGCCTGATCGGCCTGGACTGGGCCGGCTTCCGGGACGCCGGCGCGCCGGCCCGCCGGTTCGCCGCCGACGGCTGGCTCGGCGCGGACGACGGCCGGTTGATCGTCGAGGTCGATCCGGAAGCGGCCGCCACCGGGTTCGTCAGCTACCGGGCCGGCCGCTACGGCGGGCAGGCCGGCTACTGGGAGATCGGCGTCGCCCTGCTGCCGCAGTGGCGCGGGCGGGGCATCGGGTGGCGGGCCCAGGCGCTGATCTGCGACTACCTCTTCGCGCACAGCCCCGCCCAGCGCGTCCAGGCCGGCACCCACCCGGAGAACATCGCGGAGCAGCGGTCACTGGAGAAGGCCGGCTTCCAGCTGGAGGGGGTGGTCCGCGCCTGCGAGTTCCGGGCCGGCCAATGGCACGACGGGCACCTCTACAGCCGGCTGCGCGACGACCCGTCACCGTGGGACCGGCCGTGACCTGACCGGGCCGGCTCAGGGTGGCGGGCGCCGTCGCGGCGCTTGAGCCGCACCCGTCAGGGCAGCGGCCACTCGTGCACCGGACGGTTGCTGTGCATCAGGTCCACGTAGTGCCGGACCACCTCGCGAAGCGCCGCCGGCCGGTCCAGGTGGTCGGCGGACTCCAGCCGGTGCAGCGTCTCCACCTGCCACGTCGCCCCGTTACGCCCGGTCAGGCAGCGCTGCTCGATGATGCCGAGCAACCGGTCGCGTTCGTGCGGGTCGAGCCCCCAGCTGTCCAGCCCGTGGTGGGCCATCGGCAGCAGCCGACGCAGCACCAGCTCGGTGACCGGCAGATAGCCGAGGCCCGGCCAGAACACCTGCGCGTCGATGCCGTAGCGGGCGCAGGCGTTGAAGTTCTCCTCGGCCGCGCTGAACGACATCTGCGACCACAGTGGCCGGTCGGACTCGGCCAGCGCCCGGACCACCCCGAAGTAAAAAGCGCCGTTGGCGATGGTGTCCAGCACGGTCGGACCGGCGGGCAGCACCCGGTTCTCGACCCGCAGATGCGGACGGCCCCGCAGCACGTCGTAGACCGGCCGGTTCCACCGATAGACGGTGCCGTTGTGCAGCCGCAGCTCGGCGAGCCTCGGCACCTCGCCGGCCGCGAGCGTCTCGGCCGGGTCCTCCGGGTCGCAGACCGGCAGCAGCGCCGGGAAGTAGCGGACGTTCTCCTCGAACAGGTCGAAGACATTGGTGATCCAGCGTTCGCCGAACCAGACCCGCGGCCGTACGCCCTGCGCCTTGATCTCCTCGGAGCGGGTGTCGGTGGCCTGCTGAAACAGCGGGATCCGGGTCTCCCGCCACAGCTCGCGGCCGAAGAAGAGCGGTGAGTTCGCGCCCAGCGCGACCTGGATGCCGGCGACGACCTGGGCCGCGTTCCAGTAGTCGGCGAACTGGGCCGGGCTCACCTGCAGGTGGAACTGGGTGCTGGTACAGGCCGCCTCCGGCGTGATCGTGTCGGCGGTGACCGCCAGCCGCTCCACCCCGTTGATGGCGATCCGCAGATCTTCCCCCCGGGCGGCGAAGATCTGCTCGTTGAGCAGCTCGTAGCGGGGATTGGTGGAGAGCGTGTGCGCGGTGAGGTGCTCCGGCCGCAGGGTCGGCAGGATGCCGATCATCACCATGTGCGCGCCGATCTTGCGGGCCTTCTCCTCCGCAGCGTTCAGGCTGGCCCGGACGTGCTCCTCGAACTCCGCCGTGCCGGTGCCGGTCAGCCGCCGCGGCGCAACGTTGATCTCGACGTTGAACTGGCCCAGCTCGGTCTGGAAGCTCGGGTCGGCGACGGCGGCCAGCACATCGGCGTTGCGCATGGTCGGCTGTGACTGCTCGTCGACCAGGTTGAGCTCGATCTCCAGCCCGGTCATCGGGCGGTCCACGTCGAAGCGCGACTCGCGCAGCATCTCGGCGAAGACGTCCAGGCAGCGGCGCACCTTGTCCCGGTAGCGGGCCCGATCCTCCCGGCTGAAGGTTCGCGCGCCGACTTCCTCGCCCATGGTCACCACCCCGTCACCGCTGGTCTTCCTAACCTCGCACGCCACCGTTGGCGGGGGAAGACCCGTCTGTTCCTTTCTCTACCCAGCCCGGGCCCCGGTGATCCCCGTCGCCTCCGGCGGGTCCGCGCAGGCCGGCCAACCCGATCCCGCTAGCATGGCGGCCCGAGAGGGTGGTGGTGGGGATGCGCGACAAGCTGACCGGGCTGTTCGTCGTGGCGGCGATCGCCGAGGCCTGTTCCTGGTTCGGCCTGCTCGTCGGCATGCTCGTGAAGTACGGTCCGCCCGGCAACGAGCTGGGCGTGAAGATCTTCGGCCCGATCCACGGCGGCCTCTTCGTGGCGTACCTGGTGCTGGTCCTCGCCGTCGCCCGGCGGCAGCGGTGGAGCCTGCTGGCGACCGGGGTGGCACTGGCCTGCGCGGTGCCGCCGTTCGCCACCCTGGCCTACGAGCGGTGGGCCCGCCGCCGGGGGATGCTCGGCACCGCGCCGGCCTCGACCCGGCGCGACCCGGCCCCGGTGGGCTGACCCGAGCGGCGCCGAGCCCGGTCGGGCCTGGCTCTGGTCGGGCCCGTTGCTGGTCGGCGGGCCGGGAGTTCGATGTCGCCGCCGGTGGCGAACGTCGTCAGCGCGTTAGGCGGCCGTCGGGTCGGCCGTGCCCAGTGCCGCGGCCTCGCGGGCGAGCGCCGTCACGGTCGCCTCGTCCCGGGCCCGGACCGCGGCGGCCGGCGTGAGCCATGAACCGCCCACGCAGGCGACGTTGGGCAGGGCCAGCCACTCGCCCGCGCTCGCCGCGGAGATGCCGCCGGTCGGGCAGAACGTGACGTGCGGCAGCGGTTGGGCCAGCGCCGCGAGGTAGGCGGGGCCGCCACTCGCCGCCGCCGGAAAGAACTTGATCGTGGTCAGGCCGATCTCGGCCAGGGCCAGCATCTCGCTGACCGTGCCGGCGCCGGGCAGGAAGGGCAGCCCCGAGTCCAGGGCGGCACGGGCGAGCCGGGGGGTCGCGCCCGGGCTGACCAGGAACCCGGCCCCGGCCTCACCGGCCTCGGCGACCTGCTCCGGGGTGAGCACGGTGCCCGCGCCCACCACCATCTCCGGCACCTCGGCGGCCACCTTCCGCAGGGCGGGGAGCGCGGCGGCGGTGCGCAGGGTGATCTCCATGGTGCGGACGCCGCCGCGCAGCAGCGCCCGGGCCAGCGGAACGGCGTCGTCGGCGCGCTCCACCACCACGACCGGGACGACGGGACCGAGCCGGACCAGCTCCGCCGCGGTGAGCGCGGCGGAGGGCGGCCGGCCGCCGGGCGTGGACGCCGCCGACGGGCCGGCGACGGGGTGGGGGATCGGCATGGCACTCCTCGGGCCGGTGCGGTCGGCACCGTGAACCCGGAGCGTACGACAGTGATCCCGGTCAGCGCAGCGCGGACCAGGCGGCGATGCCGAGCAGCAGCAGCGCCCCGAGCATCGCCTGGAGCAGCAGCGGCGGGCCGAGGTGCGTCCAGAGCGTCGCGGTACGCGGGGTGAGCAGCTGCCCCGTGGTGAGGTTGACGATCCGCTCGATGCGCGGCGGCAGCTCCGGATCCCGCTGCGGGCGCAGGGCGAGCTGCACGTGGTCGGCCGGATGCAGCGCGCTCTGCGGCAGGTGCCCGTGCAGCTCGACCTCGCAGAGCCGACCCGTGGTGTCGCGTAGCCGCAACGGCGTGACCAGGTACTCCGGGCCCTTGCGCAGCTCCTTCCAGCGCCGCCGGGCACCGCCCCCGCCGCCGGGCAGCACGGAGCGCACCAGCAGCATCAGCAACCCCGCCACGCCCGCCGCGGCGAGCACCGCGACCAGCACGGGCTGACCAACGGACACCTCCCGGGAGTAGCCGTCGAGCAGCCGGACCACCCGCCCGGTGACGATCCGTTCCGTCGGATGCGCGATCCGTCGGGTTTCGAGTCCGCTGTCCATGTCCACCACCGAGAGTCCTGATCCGTTCACTGATGGTATCGACGACACGGGTTGAACGGCGTGAATGAAACCTGGTCACGCGCTCACGATCGGCCAGGTGACATCCGGGACGGCACGGGTAAGCGGGGGGCCGAGCTGGAAAGGGGTCGAGCATGCAGCTGTCCTTCCTGCGCCCGCTCTACGACCGACCCGGGCCGTGGTGCTCGGTGTATCTGGACGCGTCGGCCGACACGCACGACGCCCATCCGGCGCTCGACCTGCGCTGGCGGGCACTGGAGAGCCAACTGACCGAACAGGGCGCCGACGAACCCACGCGCGCCGCGCTGGACCGGGTGATCCGTGGCCACGACCCGATCGCGGGCGACTACGGGCTCGCCGTCTTCGCCACCCGCGGCCAGGTGGTGCTCACCGAGTATCTCTCCGCCCCGCCGATGCGCGATCTCGCCTCGTACGCGCAGCTGCCGCACGTGATGCCGCTGCTCGCCCAGCGCGGCGAGCAGGTGGCGTGGGTGCGGGTGCTGGCCGACCGCACCGGCGCCGACGCGATGGCGGTGAGCGCCGGCGGGGTTCCACGCCGGTCGCACATCGTCGGGCGGGAGGAGTTCCAGCTGCGTCGGGTGCAACCCGGCGGCTGGTCGCAGTCCCGCTACCAACGGGCGGCGATGGAGGCGTGGCACCACAACGCCGGCGACGTGACCGCCGCGACGGTGGAGTTGGCCGAGAAGGTCGGCGCCGACGTGGTGGTGGTGGCTGGCGACGTACGGGCCACCGGAATGATCGCCGCGCAGATGCCGGAACGCTGGCAGGACCTGGTGGTACGTACCGACGCCGGTTCCCGGGCCGGCGGCGCCGACCAGACGCTGCTGGACGACCTGACCGTGCAGACCATCGCCGAGGTGGCCGACCAGCGGATCAACGCCGCCCTGGACAGGTTCGGCATGCAGGAGGACGTCGGCGCGGGCCTGGACGCCGTGGTCGCCGCCCTGCAACGCAACCAGGTCGACACCATGCTGATCGTGGACGACCCGTCCGCCAACGGCGAGCTGTGGATCGGCCCGGAGCCCACCGAGATCGCCGTCGACCCGGGACAGCTCGCCGCGATGTCGATCACCGACCCGCAGCGGGTACGGGCCGACGCGGCCCTGGTGCGGGCGCTGGTCGGCACCAACGCCGAACTGACCGTGCTCGGTGCCGACGAGGCCCCGGAGCTGGTCGACGGCGTCGGCGCGGTGCTGCGGTACGCGGACGCCAGCACCCCCGGGCGCGAAAATGGCTGAGCGCACGGTGGCCGACCTGGTGGTCGACCGGCTGCGGGCCTGGCGGGTGCCGCGGGCGTTCGGCTATCCGGGTGAGGCCATCGCCCCGGTGATCGCCGCACTGGACCGCTCCGGCGGCGACCCCGCCTTCATCCCCGCCCGGCACGAGGAGACCGCCTCCTTCATGGCCACCGGGCACGCCAAGTTCACCGGCGGCATCGGCGTCTGCCTCGCGACCCAGGGGCCGAGCGCGGTGCAGCTGCTCAACGGCCTCTACGACGCCAAGCTGGACAGCAAGCCGGTGGTGGCGATCGTCGGCGAGGACGTCTCCGGCCCGCTCGGCGGCGCCCACGAGGAGATCGGGCTCAGCCGGCTCTTCGGCGACGTGTGCAACCAGTTCGTTCGCTACGCGCGCAGTCCGGGCCAGGTGCCGACTCTGCTCGACCAGGCGTTCCGCACTGCCGCGGCGACCCGCAGCCCGGTCTGCGTGGTGCTGCCCCGGCAGGTGCTGGATTCCGCCGTGCCCGACCTGCAACCGCACGCCGCCGGCGTCTTCACGGCCACGCCCGGCGAGCCGCTGGCCCGGGTGCTGCCGCACGAGGTGGACCTGGCCGCCGCCGCGCAGCTGCTGGGCAGCGGCCAGCGCACCGCGATCCTGGTCGGGCAGGGCGGCCGTGGCGCCGAGGACGAGATCATCGCGCTGGCCGACCGGCTCGGCGCCGGGGTGGCCACCTCGCTGCTCGGCAAGCCGGTGCTCGACGAGCGGCTGCCGTACCACGCCGGTGTGCTCGGTGAGGTGGGCACGCCCGCCGCCGCCGAGTTGATGGGCGGCTGCGACGCGCTGCTGCTGATCGGCACCAACGACCCGTGGACCGACTACTTCCCGATGCCGGGGCAGGTCCGCACGGTGCAGATCGACATCGACGGCCGGCGGATCGGCACGCGCTACCCGGTCGACGTGCCGCTGGTCGGCGACGCCGCCGAGACGGTACGCGCGCTGCTCGACCGGGTGCCGGATCGGCCCAATCCGCAGTGGCGGGCCACCGTGGAGAACTCGGTGGACCGGTGGCGGCGGGAGGCCACCGAGCGGGCCGCCGCGCCGGCCGAGCCGGTGAACCCGCAGTTGGTGCTGCAGGAGCTGTCCGCGCGGCTGCCCCGTACCGGCGCCGTCGCGGTGGACGTCGGGTCGGTCATCTACTGGTACGCCCGCCATCTGGAGCTGCCGCCCGGGGTGAACGCGCAACTCTGCGGCACGCTCGGCTCGATGGGCTGCGCCCTGCCGTACGCGGTCGCCGCCAAGCTCGCCGCGCCGGACCAGCCGGTCGTCGCGCTGATGGGCGACGGCGCGATGCAGCTCAACGGCCTCGCCGAGCTGATCACCGTGTCCCATCACTGGTCCGGGTGGCCCGATCCACGGCTGGTGGTGCTGGTGCTCAACAACCGGGACCACTCCGGCATGGGCGGCGGGCGTCAGCCGGTCAGCGATCCCGCGCGGCGGCGGCCCGACGTGCCGTACGCCGGCTGGGCGCGGCTGCTCGGCCTGCACGGCGTGCGGGTCGACCGGCCCGAGCTGGTCGGCGCGGCCTGGGACGAGGCGTTGGCCGCGGACCGGCCGTGCGTCCTGGAAGCGGTGGTGGACGCGGCGGTGCCGCTGTCGCCGCCGGAGCCGGCCTTCGCCGACCTGCGCGACCTCTTCGCCGACGGCGACGCCGCCCGGCGGGTACGGGAGCAGTCGGACCGTCGGCTGACCCTGGCGGCGGAGGAGATCGCCTAGGACCTCTCGGAACTCGCCCCCGGGCACCCGGCTCCGCTTCGCCTCGCCGGCGTGCGGCGTGCGGCGGGCGGCGGGCGAGGCAAGCACCGCAGCCTTTGCTCCGCTTCAATCCCGGCAACACCCGACGCCCGGTATCTGGACGCCGGGTGTTGCCCTGGGTGAAGCAGAGCAAAGGTGGCGGAGTCCGGATCGGGTGGGCCCGCTGCGGAGTGGTCACCGCCGCGAGCCGGGTCAGATCCGGTCAACTCACCCCGCGAGCGACAGCACGACCGACGGCACGACCGGGCGGAACGGACGGGAAGTCGTCGGAGGCACGGCCGGGCCGAGCCGGGCCGGACGCCACCAACCGCCCGGGACCGGCGAAGCGCCGCCGACCTGCGGATTGGTCCCGCCGGGTGGGGGAGGGCCCGTTTGAACCGCATCGGGACGGGAAGCCGGGCCGCGTGGTGAGCGAACGAGGCAAGGTGGGGCCGGTGCACAAGGTGCACAAGGGGCTCACGGCTGACGGCGCCGGTCTGGCCGGCGACCGGGTCGTGACGGCCGGCAGCACGGCACGGGTTCTGGTCGCCGCCACGGCCCGCGCGCTGCGCGGCACCGACTGCGCCGATCTGGGGCACCCCGGGCCGGTCTCCCGGTTCCCCGGGGCCCCGGAACCGGTCCGCCGGGCGGCGGTCACCCGCGCCGCCGGGCGGGTGGCGCTCACCGTGGGGCAGACCGCCGAGGTCGACGCCGAGCGGGTGGCCCGCTGGTTCGTCGACCAGTACCCGCGCCGCACCTACCCGGGGGCGGTGCTCGGCTCGCCGCACGGCGCCGCGGCGCATCTGGCGGTCGCGCTCGGGGTGCCCTGGCTGCCCGCCGGCTTCGAGATGAGCGTGCACTGGGCCCAGGGCGCGGTGGACCGTCCCGGCGCCGCGCTGGACCACGGGGCCGCGCTCGCCGCCCGGCTGCTCGCCGGGAACGACGATCTGCACGTACGCCAGGTGCACTGCCCGGCGAGCCGCGGCGCGCTGGCCGGGGTCACGGTCGCCCTGGCGGCCCGCTGGCGGACCCTGCCGGCGGTGTACCGGCGGTTCCTGGCCGACCGGCTCGCGCCCGGTGCGCCCGTGCTGCTGCTGCGCGACGCGCGCACCTGGCCGGTGCTCGACTCCGGGCAGGGACACAGCTTCCAGGTCGGTTGCCCGGGCAGCGGACTGGACCCGGTGGACTTCCACCCGGACAGCCACGCGCTGCGCCAGGTGCTCCGCTCCGCCGGCGGCGACGCGTCCTGCTGGGAGCCGCCGCAGGTCTCCTCGCCGTCCGGCTACGCCGAGCACGGCGTGGACTCCGGTTTCGAACTCTCCGCCCGGGACTGGGCGGCCCGAGGCGGGCATCCGCTGCACCGGGTGCTCTTCCCCCGCCCGGAGGCGCTGAGCGCCGCCACGGCCGACCTCTACCGCCGGTGGCTGCGCTCGGCCGGTAAGACCGGCAACCGGCTGGTGGTGGAGTGCGGGCGGCTGCTCGACCCGTGGCAGGTGGTGCGCGCGGGGCTGGTGCCGTACTGGTGCGAGAACGCGACGCGGCGCAGCGTCGAGGGCGTCGAGTGGTGGCTCGCCGGTAGCGAACCGTTCAGCTCGGTGGACGTGCTGCCCGAGCCGCCTGGGGTCCGCTCGCCGGCGCTCGCCGGGCTGCCGCAGTGGCTCGCGGTGGCCGGGTTCGGCCGCCGGCGCCGCGCGCTGGACCGCACGTCGGCGCGGGGCTACCCGGTGACGTCGGTACCCACCCGCCGGGCCACCGAGGTGCTCCGGGCCCAGCCGTACGACCTGCCGACACCGCCGCCGCTGGCCGTCGCCGAGGCGCTCGCCGTGCTCCGCGACAGCGGCACCCACCAGGGGTTGCTTGTCTCTTGAGGTGAGCCCACCGAAACATCCTCGCGAACCCGGGATCCCGTGATTGAGTACCTACGGAGCGGGAACATCGCTGGCTGCGACGGCCTGACAACGCTGCGCAGTGTGGTGTCGTCGCCCGCTGGCATCCCAGTCACGTAACCCATTTCCGGCCCGGTGCGTGGCCCGACCACGCGCACGACCGGTTTCCCAATCCGGGCGGGGGACCTTCCTGAGGGAGGCGCGGATGTTCGGACAGACCACCACAAGCACGCCACCACCCACCGAACGAGGGCTTGAGGATCTGGACGCGGCCGCTCTGGCGTACGCGGCACGGATCGCCGGGCTACCGCCCGAACGGCGGCAGGAGGCCCGGGACGACCTGGTCCGCTTCGCGCTGCCGTTCGCCGGCCGGCTGGCCCGCCGGTACCGGGGGCGGGGGGAACCGCTGGAGGATCTGGAGCAGGTGGCGCGACTGGGGCTGGTCAACGCCGTCGACCGGTACGACCCCGAACGGGGCTCGTTCACCGCGTACGCGGCGATCACCATCGTCGGGGAGATCAAGCGGCACTTCCGGGACCGCACCTGGGGCGTGCACGTGCCCCGCCGGCTGCGGGATCTGATCCTCGAGGTCGGCCAGGCCACCTCGGCGCTGACCAGTGAGCTGTCCCGGGCGCCCACGGTCGCCGAGCTGGCCAAACGGTTGGAGACGCCGGAGGAGGAGATCCTCGCCGCGCTGGAGTCGGCCGCCGGTTACAGCCCGGCCTCGCTCAACGCGCCGGTGGGCGGGGAGAGCTCCGCCGAGTTCGGCGACCTGGTCGGCGAGTCGGACAACGCGCTCGAATCCGTCGACGACCGGGTCACCGTCAGCGGTCTGCTGCACCGGCTGCCGTGGCGGGAGCGGCGGATCCTGGCCATGCGCTTCTACGGCAACCAGACCCAGGCGGAGATCGCCGCCCGGTTCGGCATCTCCCAGATGCACGTCTCGCGGCTGCTCTCCCGCGCGCTGACCTGGCTGCGCCAGGCGATGCTCGCCGACGCCCCACCACCGTGGCAGAACGGCGCCGCCGAGTCCGAGCCCGCGAAGACCCGCATCTCGGTACGGCAGAACGGTGACCGGGTGGTGGTCGAGGTCGGCGGGGAGATCGACCGGGACGGCGCCGACCAGCTACGCCGGGCGATGTTGGAGGCGGTGACCGGCCAGCCGAGTGAGGTGGTGGTTGACCTGGTCGGCGCGGGCGGCTTCGACGCCGGCGGCATCGCCGCGCTGATGGCCGGCCGGGACGCGGCGGCCCGCACCGGTGTGCCGCTGCGGCTGACCCGGGTGCAGCCCGCGGTACGCCGCTCGCTCACCGCCGCCGGCCTCGCGCCGGTCCACGACTGAGCACCGGCACCTGCGCCACCGACCAACGGCGGGCGGTCCAGTCCACGTGTTCAGGCGGCCTGCGCCGCCACCGGCTCGCCCGCCAGGAGCCGAGCGACGGCGGCAGGGCCGGCACGGCCTACGGAAACGGCAGGGCCGGCACCCAGCGGGTGCCGGCCCTGATCGCGTTCCGTGCCGGTGTTCGTCAGCTGTCCGGCCGGTCCTCACGGCTGTGCGGGTGGCGCCACCGCTGCTTCTCCGGCGGCTCGCGCCCCGCGTCGGGTGGGGTCTCCTCCGGGGCGTCGCTCTGGTCGAAGCTGGGCCGGCGGACCTCGGTCGGCTCCGGCACCTCCACCGGCCGGGCACCGGACTGCGGCGCCGGCTGGAACTCGGCGGCCTCGCGCGGGCCGTGCGCCCCCTCGGCGGCGGGTGACTCCGGCACCTGGGTGATGTGCCGCAGTTCCTCGCGGAAATCCTGTGGCGGTTTGGTGGTGCGCTGCGGCAGGTCCCGGCCGAGGTCGGCGACGAGCGGGCCGTACTTGGCGTCGAACGCCGGGCGCTCGGAGCGGATCCGGGGCATCCGGTCGAAGTTGCGCAGCGGCGGCGGGCAGGTCGTCGCCCACTCCAGTGAGTTGCCGAACCCCCACGGGTCGTCCACGGTCACCATCGCGCCGTAGCGCCAGGACTTCCAGGCGTTGTAGATGAAGAACAGGGTGGAGATGCCGAGTACGAACGCGGCGATGGTGGAGATGGTGTTCAACGTGGTGAAGCCGTCGGTCGGCAGGTAGTCGGCGTAGCGCCGGGGCATGCCCTCGTTGCCCAGCCAGTGGTGCACCAGGAAGGTGCCGTGGAAGCCGAGGAACATCGTCCAGAAGTGCACCTTGCCCAGCCGCTCGTCGAGCATCCGCCCGGTCATCTTCGGGAACCAGAAGTAGAAGCCGCCGAAGAGCGCGAACACCACGGTGCCGAACACGACGTAGTGGAAGTGCGCGACGACGAAGTAGGTGTCGTGGGTGTGGAAGTCCGCCGGCGGGCTGGCGAGCAGCACCCCGGTGAGCCCACCGAGCAGGAAGGTCACCAGGAAGCCGATCGCGAACAGCATCGGCGTCTCGAAGGTGAGCTGCCCCTTCCACATCGTGCCGATCCAGTTGAAGAACTTCACCCCGGTGGGCACCGCGATGAGGTAACTCAGGATGCTGAAGAACGGCAGCAGCACCTGACCGGTGGCGAACATGTGGTGCGCCCACACGGTCATCGACAGCACGGTGATCCCGATGGTGGCCAGCACGATCCCGGTGTAGCCGAAGATCGGCTTGCGGGCGAAGACCGGAATGATCTCGGTGATGATGCCGAAGAACGGCAGCGCGATGATGTAGACCTCGGGATGGCCGAAGAACCAGAACAGGTGCTGCCAGATCATCGGCCCGCCGGTAGCCGCGTCAAAGACGTGCGCGTTGAGCAGCCGGTCGGCCGCCAGGGCCAGCAGCGCCGCGGCGAGCAGCGGGAAGACCAGGATCACCAGCACGCTGGTGAAGAGCATGTTCCAGGTGAAGATCGGCATCCGGAACATGGTCATGCCGGGCGCGCGCAGGGTGAGGATCGTGGTGATCAGGTTGACCGCGCCCAGGATGGTGCCGAGGCCGGAGATCACCAGGCCGATCACCCACATGTTGGCGCCGACGCCGGGGGAGTGCTCGACGTCGCTCAGCGGCGCGTACGCGGTCCAGCCGAAGTCCGCCGTGCCCCCGGGCACCGCGAGCCCGCCGATCACCATCAGCCCGCCGAACAGGTAGAGCCAGTAGGCGAGCGCGTTGAGCCGGGGGAAGGAGACGTCCGGTGCGCCGATCTGGATCGGCACGATGAAGTTGCCGAAGCCGAACGCCGCCGGTGTGGCGAAGAGCAGCAGCATCACCGCGCCGTGTGAGGTGAAGAGCTGGTTGTACTGCTCCGAGGAGAGGAACTGCAGCCCCGGGCGGCCCAGCTCGGCGCGCATCAGCATCGCTTCCAGGCCCGCCACCACGAAGAAGCCGAACGAGGTCAGCAGGTAGAGGATGCCGATCTGCTTGTGGTCGGTGGTGGCCAGGAACTTGAGCAGCGAATTGCCCGGGATCGGCGTGCGCAGGGGCCCGGGGAAGCCACCGAATCGGGCCGGCGCCAGGATCGCCGCACCCCGGTCGTGGCCAGGCTCCGTGCTAACCCGCTTGGGCATCGCTGCTCACCCCGTCCTGACGAGAAAAGGACGGGCGTGCCTACCCGACCCGGTCTCCATGTAACCAGGCCGAAGCGGAAAATTCGGTCAGTTCGGTGGTGGTGGTCAATTCGCCGGCAGCATCGCCCAGACCGCCTTGCCGTTTCCGGCCGGGACGCTGCCCCAGCGCTGGGCCAGCTCGCGCACCAGCAGCAGCCCCCGGCCGCCCTCGGCGGTCACCTCCGGGGTGGCCGCCCGGGCCGCCATCTGGCTGCCGTCCACCACCGCCAGGTGCAGGTACGGGCGGCGCAGGGTCAGCGTGACCTCCATCGGGGTGCCGGCGTGCCGGACCACGTTGCCGACCAGCTCGCTGAGCACCACCGACGCGGGGCCGAGCGCCTCGGGCAGGTTCCACCGGGTACAGGCGTCGCCGACCAGCTCCCGGGCCCGCCGGCACGCCTCGGCGACCGGCTCCAGCCGGGCGCGCAGCCGTGGTGCGGCGGCCTCCCCGGCTTCCCGCGTCGCCTCCGCGCAGTCCCGTCGTACCGGCAGCACCCGGCACGCCGTGGTCTCGGCCAGCCAGCGGGCGGCGTCCGGTGGCGGGGCGCAGAGCACCACCGGCACGGCCGGCCACTCCTCGGCCCGACGGGCCGTGGCGGCGAAGACCGAGAGCGCCAGCTGGTCGCGGACGGTGACCCCGCCCAGGTCGACCACGAGCGCGTCGGGCTGCGCGGCCAGACAGTCGTCGAGCGTCCTGTGCACCGATCGCATCGTGCCCAGGTCCAGCGTGCCCGCGAGGTGGACGACGGTGACCGGGGATCCGTCGTGTACCTCGCAGCTGATCCGGCTCGCCATCAGGGGCGCCTCTCGCGTCTCGTCGGTGGGACTCACGAACTACCCCCGACGCCGGTCGGTCAAACGGCGGCGGCCCAGCGTGGGAGGCACCTCACCCACCCCGCCGCACCCGGCTGGTCAGCAGCCCCAGGGTGATCATGCCGAGCCCGAGGCCCAGGTGCAGCCAGTTGTCGGCGTCGTTGAGGGGCAGGAAGTTCGCCCCGCTGCCGCGGTCGACGACCAGCCCGTAGAGCCAGAGCACCAGGTAGATCGCGCCGCCGCCGACCAGGTACGTCCGGGCGTTGGTGACGGTCCGGGCCATCGCCAGGCCGACCACCCCGAAGAGCAGGTGGACAAGATTGTGCAGCACCGAGACCTGGAACGCGCCGAACAGCATGGCGCCGGAGTGATGGCCGGCGAACCGCAGGTCGCCGTAGCCGCTGGTCACCCCCGGCAGGAAGCCGAGCAGGCCGATCAGCAGGAAGAGCACGGCCACCGCGCCGGCGGCGCGGCGGACCGGCGCCTTGCCGTCGGCCGGGTTCGCCCGGGCGCGGGAGTGTGCCATCGGTCCGGCCACCACCGTCTCCTCCCGCCACGGGCCCGCTCGGTCCGCCGCGGGCCGCTCGGTGGTGCGCGGCTACCCGTCATCGGCTCGGGCAAACCGGGCGGCGGGCCGGCCCCGGCGCGAGCCGGCCCGCCGGCGGATCAGGCGACCTGCAGGCGTCCGGTGGCGGCCAACTGCCGTACCCGCTCGTAGAGCGCGACGTAGCGCTCGGCCATCACCGCCGGGGTGAACCGTTCGGCAGCCTCCCGGCGGCACTCGTCCGCATCGAGCAGACCCGCCGCCAGCACCAGGTCGCCCAACTCCTCCTCGTCGGTGGTGAGCAGGCCGGTGCGGCCGTGCTCGATCAACTCGGGCAGGCAGCCCCGGGCGGTCGCCACCACCGGGGTGCCCAGGGCCAACGACTCGACCACGGCGGTGCCGCCGGGCTCCTCCCAGCGCAGCGGGAACAGCGACGCGCGGGCTCCGGCGAGCAGGTCGTCCCGCTCCTGCCCGGCGACGGTGCCCACCCAACGGACCAGGTCCCCGTCCACGTACGGCGCCACCTCGTCGTAGAAGAAGCGCACGTCCGGGTTCTGCCGCGCCTCGTCACCGGCGGCGGCGAGGTCCTCCGGGCGGTGGTAGGGGCCGACCGGGCCGGCCAGCACCAGAGGGAAGCCCACCTGCCGCGCCAACCGCGCGCCGAGGTCCTGCCCCTTGCCGGGATTGATCCGGCCCAGCACCAGCAGGTAGTCGCCCTTCTCCGCACGGGGGCGCCGGTCGGCGTCGACGGCGAGCGGAGTGGAGAGGTGCACGTGACCGACCGAGTGGTCGCGCAGCGCCTGTGGCGCGCGGGCCAACTGGGAGGCCGAGACGCCGTTGACCCGGACCCGGTCGCCGCCGTCGAGATTGCCGTACAGCGCGGGGTGCTTGGCGAGGTCCCAGTGCAGGGTGTGCAGCACCGGCAGGGCGTCCGGGCCCATCGCGGCGAGGGTGGCCAGGCCGACCGCCTCGACGTGGTCGTGCACGAGGTCGATGTCGTCGCGGGTCTGCAGTTGCCGGACCACCCCGCCCAGGTGCGCCTGGGAGATGCCGCAGACCTGGTTGTAGGGACGTTGCAGTGCGGCGAACTGGCCGTCGGGGAAGACCGTCACCAGCTCGTCGGCCGGCAGCGTGCTGCTGCCCACCGAGGCGAGCACCACCCGGACGCCGAGGCGGCGCAGCTCCGGCACCAGCGTCGCGATCACGTTCTCGATGCCGCCGTAGCCGGGCGGCGGCACGGAGAGCCACGGGCCGGCGTTCATCAGGACGGTGAGGCTCATCGGCTCAGGCCCCTCATCCCGGCGGCCTCGCCGGCCAGTGGTGGGAGCAGCCGGCCGCTCACGCCGCGGCCATCCGCCGGCGCGGCACCTGGTGCCGCAGCTCCGCCAGGGGCGGGCGCTCCTCGATGGACACGTCGCTCACCACGATCTCCCGCTCCAGGTTGGGCAGGGCCTCGGAACCGCCGCGGCGGAACTGGGTCAGCAACGAGGTCGGGACGGTGCCGGGGGCCGCCCACCCGCGCCGCTGCAACCGCGACCAGGCGGTGAGCATGATCTGCGCGGACATCCGGCCGAGCGCCGCGGTGTCCTGGTGGCGGTGCTTGCGCTCGCCGAGGTCCACCTGGGCCAGCGCGTCGAGCCCCACCAGCTCCAGCAGGTCGATGAGCATCGCCGTCTCCACCCCGTACCCGGAGACGAAGGGCACCCGGGCCAGCACCTCCCGGCGGCCGGCGTACTCGCCGGCGAGGGGCTGGACGAAGCCGGCCAGCTCCGGCCAGAACAGGTTGAGCAGCGGACGAGCCATCAGCTCGGTGACCCGGCCCCCGCCGTCCTGCTCCACGCCGGCCGTGCCGACCAGCGGTCGGTGATAGAAGCCCTTGACGAAGTCGACTGACGGGTCGGTCAGCAGCGGGCCGAGCAGCCCGGTCACGAAGTGCGGACGGAACTCGCGCAGGTCGGCGTCGACGAAGGCCACCACGTCGCCCTCGGCGGCGGCCAGCCCGGCCCAGAGCGCGTCGCCCTTGCCGGTCAGCCGCGGCAGCCCGCGGGTCATCGCGTCCTGGCTGACCACCTCGGCTCCGGCGGCCCGGGCCACCCGTGCGGTCCGGTCGGTGGACCGCGAGTCCACCACAATCAGCTCATCGACCAGCGCGACCCGATCCATCAGGTGCTCGCGGATCGTCGACACGATCGCGCCGACCGTCGCCTCCTCGTTACGCGCCGGAAGCACCACGCTGACCCGGCTCTCGCCCTTGGCCCGGACCAGCCGCCGGGGCGTCCAATCCGCGGCGGAGGTCGTCCGATATGTCGCCCACGCCTCCACCACTGGTGAGACGGTCGATTCTGTATCCCGCACGGGCACACCCCCAGATCGTGGCGGAAAACGCGAACTCGGATTTCCCACTGCCGACCTCGCGCTAACCGGATCATGCCTAACAGCTGGATCACGACGGTCCCACCACCGCGTTCCCGGCCCGTGAACGTTTGGTTGCGCCGCTGTGGGGGGAGTGCTTGCGTCGAAACGTGAAACCGGGGGCGGAGAGGGCTGGTCGGATGCGCAAGTGCCGAGTGGGACTGGTAGGGGCCGGCGGGGTGGCGCAACGCCACGCCCGCGTGCTGGCGGGCTTCGACGACACCGAACTGGTCGGGGTGACCGACGTCCGGCCCGAGGCGGCCGCCGCGCTGGCCGCCGCACACGACACCCGGACGTTCAACGACGCCGACGAGCTGCTCACGGCCGGGCCGGACGCCGTCTACGTCTGCGTGCCGCCGTTCGCGCACGGCCCGGTGGAGGAGACGGTCGTCGCCGCAGGCGTGCCGATGTTCGTGGAGAAGCCGGTCGCGGTCGACCTGGTCACCGCCGAGCGGGTCGCCGACCTGGTCGCCCGCCGGGGGCTGCTCACCGCGGTCGGCCACCATTGGCGGTACCTGCCGGTGGTGGAACAGGCCCGCGAGCTACTGGCCGGCCGTCCGATCCGGATGGTCAGCGGCGCCTGGCTGGACAAGGTGCCGCCGGTCGACTGGTGGTCGCGGCGGGAGCGCTCCGGCGGCCCGGTGGTGGAGCAGGCCGCCCACGTGCTGGACCTGATCCGGGTGCTGGCGGGCGAGGCGACCGAGGTGACCGCGTACGGCGACGGCGCCCCGCCCCCGGTCGACGGGGCCGACATCGACTCGGTCACCGCCGCCACCGTGCGCTTCGCCGGCGGCGCGGTCGGCACGCTGAGCGCGGCCTGCGTACTCGGCTGGAAGCACCGGGCCGGGCTGGAGATCCTGGCCGACGGGCTGGCTCTCACCCTGACCGAGGATGGCCTGCTGGTCCGCGACGCCGAGGGGGAGCGCCGGATTCCGGCCGACCCGGAGGCGGCCCGGGTGGCGGTGGACCGGGCCTTCGTCGACGCGGTACGCGGCGTCGGCGACGACATCCGGGTGCCGTACGCCGAGGCGCTGGCCACCCACCGGTTCGCCCTCGCGGTGGCCGACTCGGCCCGCACCGGCCGGACCGTACGGCTCGGCGCACCGCGCGAGGCGGCGGTCGACGTCACCGGGGTGACCGTCGATGCGTGACCGGGTGGTGGTGGTCGACGGGCCGGGCCGGGTGGCGCTGGTCGAGCAGGACGCCGCACCGGTGCGCCCGGGCACCTTCCGGGTGCAGACGCTGTTCAGCGGGGTCTCCGCCGGTACCGAGCTGAGCTATGTCAAGGGCACCAACCCCTACCTCAACGTCACCTGGGACGCCGACCTCGGCCTGTTCCGGCCCGGCGCGGCGAGTACCCCCTACCCGGTGACCCGGCTCGGCTACATGCAGGTGGGGCGGGTGGTGGAGAGCGCCACCCCCGCGGTCGCGGAAGGCACCGTGGGCGCGATGACCTACGGCCACCGCACCGGCTGGGTGGCCGACCCGGTCGCCGAGCGGTTCGTCCCGCTCCCGGACGACCTGGACCCGCTGCTCGGGGTCTACGTCGCGCACATGGGGCCGATCTGCGCCAACGGGCTGCTGCACGCCGCCGCCGACCTGCACGGCACCGACGTCCGATCCCTCGGCGACGGGGTGCGCGGGCGCCGGGTCGCGGTGGTCGGCAGCGGGGTGGTGGCGCTGCTCACCGCGCTCTTCGCCCGGCGCCACGGCGCGGCCTCGGTGGTGGTGCTCGACCCCACCCCGCAGCGCCGCCAGGTCGCCGAGGCGCTCGGCCTGGAGACCCTCGACCCGGACGCGGACGACCCGGCGGTGGTGCTCAAGACCCGGTGGGCGCACCTGGCCGGCGACCGGGGCGCGGACGTGGTGTTCCAGTGCCGCGGGCAGGCCTGGGCGTTGGGGCTGGCGCTGCGGCTGCTCCGGCCGCAGGGCACGGTGATCGACCTCGCCTTCTACCAGGCGGGCGCCGACGAGGTCCGGTTCGGTGAGGAGTTCCATCACAACGGGCTCTCGCTGCGTTGCGCCCAGATCGGCCGGGTGCCGCGTGGGCTCGCTCCCATCTGGGACCGCGAGCGGCTCTCGGCCGAGACGATCGACCTGCTGCGGACGTACGGGGATGTGATCCGCAAGCACCTGGTCTCGGCGGTGGTGCCCTTCGCGGAGGCGCCGGCCCTGCTCACCGATCTCGCCGAGCGGCGCCGGCAGGAACTGCAGGTCGTCCTGACCGCCTGAGCAGCCGATCATGGCCGCCGACCCGCCCGGGCCGACATGCCGCCCGGGCGGGACGCGGAACGCGGCGAAGTTCGCGTACCGTTGCCGCTCATGGGTGTGTCGCAACGGATGAAGAGCAGGTTCCGGCGGTTCCTCCAGCGCCCGGGGACGACGGTGGACCTCGCCCCACTGGAGAAGCTGCTGCCGGCGATCGAGGCACGCGAGGACGAGCTCGCCGCGCTCGACGACGTCGAGCTCACCGAGGCCGCGGGCAAGGCCGAAGGCTACGAGGAGATCTGCGCCCTCGGCCGGGAGGCTGCCCGGCGCGGGCTCGACCAGCGGCCGTACGACGTGCAGCTGCTCGGCGCGATGGCGCTGCTCTCCGGCAAGGTCGCCGAGATGGCCACCGGTGAGGGCAAGACGCTCACCGCCGCCGTCGCCGCCTACGGGCACGTCCGGTTGGGCAACGGTCCGGTGCACGTGCTCACCGTCAACGACTACCTGGCCCGCCGCGACGCCCAGTGGATGGAGCCGGTCTACACCCTGCTCGGCCTCAGCGTCGGCTGGGTCAACGAGGCGTCCACCCCGCAGGAGCGGCGCGACGCCTACGCCTGTGACGTCACCTACGTCTCGGTCAGCGAGGCCGGCTTCGACTTCCTCCGGGACCAGCTGGTCACCGAGATCGAGGACCGGGTGCAGCCGCCGCTGCGCACGGCGATCGTCGACGAGGCCGACTCGATCCTGATCGACGAGGCCCGGGTGCCGATGGTGCTGGCCGGGGCGGTGCCCGGCGAGCAGGACCCGGTGCACGCCGCTGCCGCCCAGGTGCGCGGGCTGCGCCGGGGCAAGCACTACACGGTGGCCGAGGACGGCCGCAGCGTGGCCTTCACCTCGGCCGGCCTGGCCGCCGTCGAGGCCAAGCTCGGCATCGACCTCTACGACGAGGAGCACGTCGAGCAGCTCTCCGCGATCAACGTGGCACTGCACGCGCACGCCCTGCTGCACCGTGACGTGGACTACATCGTCCGGGACGGCTCGGTCGAGTTGATCGACGAGATGCGCGGCCGGGTGGCCCAGCGCCGCCGCTGGCCCGACGGGCTCCAGGCCGCGGTCGAGGCCAAGGAGGGCCTGGACGCCACCGCCGAGGGCGAGGTGCTGGGCACCGTCGCCGTGCAGGCGTACATCGGGCTCTACCCCAAGCTCTGCGGGATGACCGCGACCGCGGTGCTCGTCGGCGACCAGCTGCGCGAGTTCTTCGGCCTCGAGGTGGCGGTGATCCCGCCGAACACCCCGTGCGTCCGCGAGGACGAGCCGGACCGGATCTACGCCACCCGGGCGGAGAAGGAGGAGGCGCTGATCGACGAGATCAAGCGCTGCCACTCCGCCGGGCGGCCGGTGCTGGTCGGCACCCTGGACGTCAAGGAGTCCGAGGGGCTGGCCGCCGGTCTGCACGCGGCCGGCGTGCCGTGCGCGGTGCTCAACGCCAAGAACGACGACGAGGAAGCCGCGATCATCGCCGAGGCCGGCGCGTACGGCGCGGTGACCGTCTCCACCCAGATGGCCGGCCGGGGCGTCGACATCCGGCTCGGCGGCAGCGACCAGGCCGACCGGGACCGGGTGGCCGAGCTGGGCGGGCTTTACGTGATCGGCAGCGGCCGGCACGACAGCCGTCGGGTCGACGACCAGCTGCGCGGCCGGGCCGGCCGGCAGGGCGACCCGGGTGGCTCGGTCTTCTTCGTCAGCCTGGAGGACGACCTGGTCGTCCGGCACGCCTCGGACGCGGTGCCGCCCTCGCCGCGGATGAACGCCGACGGCCTGGTCACCGACGAGCAGGTCGACTACGCCGTGGAGCACGCCCAGCGGGTCGCCGAGGGCGTCAACCACGAGATCCACCGCAACACCTGGCGCTACAGCGTGGTGATCGAGCAGCAGCGCAAGGCGCTCGCCGAGCGGCGGGAGCGGCTGCTCACCACCGACGTGGCCGCGCTGATGCTGCTCGACAAGGAGCCGGAGAAGGCCGGCGAGATGGACGAGGATCTGCTCGCCCGGGTCGCCCGCTCGATCGCGCTGTTCCACCTCGACCGGCTCTGGGCCGCGCACCTGGCCGAGCTGTCCGAGGTACGGGAGGGCGTGCACCTGCGCGCGCTGGGCCGGCTGGACCCGTTGGACGAGTTCCACCGGGCCGCGGTGCCGGCCTTCAACGAGCTGGTCCCGGAGATCGAGGCGCGGACCATCGCGACCTTCAACGAGACCGAATTCGACGAGGACTGGGAGCCGGACGAGGCGAAGCTGGTACGGCCGACCGCGACGTGGACCTACCTGGTGCACGACAACCCGTTCGGCTCCGAGCTCGACCGGCTGATCGCCTCGGTCGGGCGACGGCTCACCGGCGCCTCCCGCTGACGCGTACGGGCGCCCTTCCGGATCGCTCCACCCGGAAGGGCCCCCGTTTGCGCCCGTTTCGACCCATGTTCCCTGGGGTAGTAGGGCGGGTCCGAAGACTCGGGAGAGAGCAGACGATGACACAGGTGATGGCATCGGTGGGGCGTGCGGTGGCACGCGTGGGGGCCGGGACCGTGCGCCGGTGAACCTGGACACGCAACAGCCGACGGCGCCGACCGTCGGTGTGCTGGAGACCGCCGCGCTGCTGCGGGAGCTGACCGCCGGTCTGATCGCCGTGACCGATTTCGATGAGGCGTTGACCGCGCTGGTCCGGATCAGCCGGGACGCGGTGGCGGGGGTCAGCTGGTGCGGTTTCACCGTCCTGCGGGCCGGTCAGCCGGCCGGCGGGGCGGCCTCCGACGACCGGCTGGCCGGCCTGGACGACCCGCGGCACGGCCCCGACTCGCCGGCGATGGACGCCATCCGCCGCCGCGAGATGGTGCTGTCGGAGAACCTCGGCCGGGAACGGCGCTGGCCGGACTGGACCTCCCGCGCGACCGACCTCGGGGTGCACGGGGTGATCTCCGCCCCGCTCGACGTCGACGACCACGTGATCGGGGCGATCAACCTGTACGCGGGCGCCGCCGACGTGCTCACCACCCAGCACCAGCTCACCGCGATGCTCCTCGCCGAGCACGCGGGCCTGCTGCTCGCCGCCGTGCGGGGCCGCGCCCGCCAGTTGGAGGTGGCCGGCGAGTGGGACGCCGCGCTGCTGCACGACGGGGTGGTCGGGCAGGCCGTCGGGGTGATCATGACGCAGCGCGGCTGTCCCGCCGAGGAGGCGCTGGACGTGCTGCGCAGCGCCGCGTCGTCGCTCGACATCCCGCTGCGCGAGGTGGCCCAGCGGCTGGTCCGGACGGTCTCCCGCGCCCGCGAGAGCTGACCCGGTCCGGCCGGTTCCGCCTCGCGTGTCGTTTCGTCCCGGGTGCGCCCGGGTAGCACTCTGGGCTCAGGCGCTGAGCTGACCAGGGGAGGGAACGATGCAGAGCCGGCTGCGGGTCCAGGGGCACCCGATCCAACCGATGCTGGTGACGTTCCCGTACGGGCTCTTCGTCAGCGCGGTCGTCTTCGATCTCACCGACGTCCTGGGCGGGCCCGCGTTCCTGGGCGAGGTCGGCTACTGGACGGCGGTGGCGGCCCTGGTAGCGGCGGGACTCACCGCGATGGCCGGGATGATCGACCTGTGGGACGTGCCCGGCGACCGGACCCGGCGCACCGCGATCGCCTTCAACCTGGTGAACCTGGCGATGGCCGGGCTGTTCCTTCTCGCCTGCCTGATCCGCGCCGACGCACCGCAGCGCGGCGCGTCGATCGTCCTGCTCCTCACCGAACTGGTCGCCCTGGCCGTCGGCGGGGTGGGCGTACGGCTCGGCGCGCGGCTGATGCGCCGGTTCGACAAGGGCCGCAGCGAGGCGACCACCTTCGACGCCCTGGGCGGCGTCACCGCCTCGACGGCGGAGATCGTTCCGCCCCGCCCCTGACCGCAGCCGGCGACCGGCCGTTCGGGGGCGAGGATCGACACCGGATCCGCGATATGGCGGCCTCCCCGCGCCGGGGACACCGCCATGTCGCCGACCTGGAGTTGATCGAGTTCCGGTCGGGCAATTTCGTTTGCCGGCGGGGGAAGTCGGCCGGCAGGCTCACCCGGGTGCACACCGATCCGGACTTCGAGAAGCTGATCGCCGAAGGGGCCGCGGCCCCGGTCGAGGGCTGGGCCTTCGACTGGCTCGCCGGCCGGGCCACCGAGGAGCGCCCCACCTGGGGATACGCCCGGATGGTCGCGGCCCGGATGGCGGACGCCGAGGCGGCCCTGGACGTGGACACCGGAGGCGGCGAGGTGCTCGCCGAGGTGCCCCGGGCGCCGCGACTGCTGGTGGCCACCGAGGGCTGGCCGCCGAACGTGCTGGTCGCCCGGCAGACGCTGCGTCCGCTCGGCGCGACCGTGGTCGCGGTCGCCCCGGACGCCGAGCTGCCCTTCCGGGACGCGTCCTTCGACCTGGTGGTCAGCCGTCACCCGGTGCGGACCGACTGGCCGCAGACCGCACGGGTGCTCCGGCCCGGCGGCACGTTCCTCTCCCAGCAGATCGGGGCGGGCACCGTACGGGAGCTGAGCGAGGCCATCCTCGGCCCGCTGCCCCCGCCCACCTCGCGGCACACCGCGCAGGCGGTGGCCGCCGCCCGGGCCGCCGGGCTGAGCGTCGTCGACGTGCGGGAGGCGACGCTGCGCACCGTCTTTCACGACGTCGCCGCGGTGGTGTGGTTCCTGCGCAAGGTGATCTGGACGGTTCCCGGCTTCACCGTCGATCGGTACCGTCCCCAGTTGCTCGCCCTGCACCGGCGGATCCGGTCCGAGGGTCCCTTCGTCGCCCACGCCCGCCGCTTCCTGATCGAAGCCCGCCGTCCCTGACCGGGGTCAGGGGTGGGGGGTGGTGGTGTGGTGGGCGGCCAGGACGTCCTGGCCGAAGTCGCTGGCCGGGCGGCGCAGCACCGTGTGCGCGTGGTTGCCGTCGTCGGTGGTGTTGTCGTACTCGATCAGCAGGTCGTCGCCCTGGATCCGGTAGTAGTGCCGCTGCCCGGGACTCATCGGGCCGGCCCAGGCGAAGTGCAGCTCGCGGCTGTCCAGCCGCTTCGCCTCCCGAATCGCCAGCTCCGGCGGGAGCCGGTCCAGATAGAGCGCGACCAACTGGTCGAGCAGTGCCCGCCCGGTGGGGCCGAGTCGGTCCGCCGGAACGCCGAGCGGCTCCAGCGGCCCGTCCACCCGCGGCCGGGTGGCGCTGATGATGTCGCCGGGCGCCTCGTCGTCGATGATCG
Organism: Micromonospora sp. NPDC051006; assembly: GCF_044456245.1. Taxonomy (NCBI): domain Bacteria; kingdom Bacillati; phylum Actinomycetota; class Actinomycetes; order Micromonosporales; family Micromonosporaceae; genus Micromonospora; species Micromonospora sp. NPDC051006. The sequence goes on along the minus strand of NZ_JBITFP010000006.1, from coordinate 230,081 downwards.
CGGCGGCCCGCCCGGCCGGCCCGATCGTGTCCAGCAGTGCGCGGCCCAGGTCCTCCTCGATGCCGAGCGGGCGGGAGACCGGCCGGCCACCGTGCCGGACCGCGGCCGGGTTGGCGCCGAAGAAGATCGGCGCGGGGGAGACCTGGTCGTCCACCACCGTCATGCTGACCGACAGGTGGTGCCCCTCCAGCCGCCACGCCCAGCGGTCGTCACGCTCCGGGTCGCCGAAGACCGCCACCCAGTAGTCGCCGCTGTGCCGGCCCCGGCGCCACCCCTCGGCCCGGTCCAGCACCTCCTCGAGGGCGACGATCGCCATCGCCTGGGCGTACGCCGCCGGGCTCAGCGCGGTCGCCAGCAGCCGGTGCGCGGCCTTGCGCCCGACCACGTCCAGGTCGGCGAGGCAGGCCCCGGGCCGGGGCGCCGGCCGATACTCCAGCCAACGGCGGGCCGCCTCGTCGTCGAAGCGGTAGGCGGCGCGGGCGCGCGCCGGCTCGTCGAGCGCGGCCAGCAGCGCGCCGCCGGCCGTACGCATCTGCTCAGGTAGCGGATCTTCCACCGCCCCTGTATACCGTGCCCGACAGTGGGCCCGCCGGAGGTCACCCGGCGCGCAGCAGCTCCACCATCGGCGGCAGGTCGAAGAAGCGGGCGGTGTCCATCGCCGACGGAACGCCGTGATCCGGGTCGGCGCCGGCGGCGAGCAGCGCCCGTACCGCCTCGGAGCTGCTGCGGAAGACGGCCGCGGCCAGCGCGGTCTGCCCCCGGTCGTTGATTCGGCTGTGATCGGCGCCCCGGGCCAGCAGCGCGGCCACGGTCTCCGGGTGAGCGTGGTAGGCGGCCAGGATCAGCAGGGTGTCGCCCTTGTCGTTGGTCAGGTTCACCGGCAGCCCGGCGTCCAGGTGCCCGGACAGCTCCTCGGTGGCCCCGGCCCGGGCCAGGTCGAACATCCGGTGCGCGAAGGCCAGGGTCTCGGCGTCGAGTTCGTCGCTCACCGGTCCAGGTTAGGTCTCCCGCCGCCTGGTACGGTCCTCGGCCGGCGGATGGGGGAGGGCGATGAGCGAGACGGTGTACGTGGGCAACGCGGGCATCGACGGCGCGGCGGACGCGGGCTGGCTGCTCGGGCACTTCGTCCCGCCCGGCGACGTGCGGCACAGCACCGACGTCGAGGTCAAGTGGGGGGTGCACCCGGCGGGGGAGGCCCGCGCCCGGTGGGCGACCGGTGAGCGCCGCATCGCCCTGCTCGTGCTGATCAGCGGGCGCTTCCGGGTCGAACTGCCGGACCGCACGGTGGTGCTCGGCGCGCCCGGCGACTACGTGGTGTGGGGTCGCGGCGTCGATCACAGCTGGTACGCCGAGCGGGAGTCGGTGGTGCTCACCGTGCGCTGGCCGTCCGTGCCGGGCTACCAGGTGGAGCCGCCGGTACGCCGCTGACCGGGTCGAGGGGGCGGAACCGACCGGGTGCGGGCGGACCGCCGTCCCGGCATCTGAGAATACCTACTAAACCTATAGGGTTTGCCGCCTAGAGTGGGGTGACCGTACCGCCCGACCCGCGAGGAACGTCATGAACCGCAACGCCCCGCAGCCCGACCTGCTCGCCGTCGCCGCGAGGTGGGCGGCGGACCCGGCCGGCTGGCCCGTGCCGCTGCGCTTCGACCCCGCCGAGCGCTGGTACGGCCGGCTCGCCGCCGGGGCCGACCACGAGGTGTGGGCGTTGAGCTGGCTGCCCGGCCAGGGCACCGACCTGCACGACCACGGCGGCTCCTCCGGCGCGTTCCTTGTCGTCGCCGGAGCGCTCACCGAGGAGACGGTCAGCGCAGGCCGGTTGCGCCCGCGGCGGCTCGCCGCCGGTGCCGGCCGCCGCTTCGGCGCCCGGCACGTGCACCTGGTCGCCAACCGCGGCGACGAGCCGGCGGTCAGCGTGCACGTCTACCGGCCGGCGCTGCGCCGGATGACCCGCTACCAGCTCACCGACGGCCGGCTGCGGGTCGCCGAGGTGGCCGAGGCCGGCGTCGCCTGGTGAGCACAACCCGCCGACCCGCGCCGAGCAGCGTCGCGGCGCCGACCGGCACGCCGTCCCGCACCGGGTCGCCGACCCGTCGTCGTCATCGGAAGGAACCGAGAATGCGCCAGTCCCGCGCCACCCGCTGTCCGTCCCCGGTGCCCCCACCGGGTTCCCGGGGCATCGACGAGATCCTGACCGCCGCCCGGGCCCGGCTCGACCGGCTCGATCCGGAGCAGGCGCATCTGGCGTACCGGTCGGGGGCGCTGCTGGTCGACATCCGACCGGCCGCCCAGCGGGCCGCGCACGGCACGGTGCCGGGCTCGCTCGCGGTGGAGCGCAACGTGCTGGAGTGGCGATTCGACCCGCGCTGCCCGGCCCGGCTGCCCCAGGCAGTCAGTTACGACCTGCCCGTGGTGGTCCTCTGCCAGGAGGGTTACACCTCCTCGCTGGCCGCCGCGGCGCTGAAGGACCTCGGGCTGCACCGGGCCACGGACGTCGTCGGCGGGTTCGCCGCCTGGCGGATCGCCGGCCTGCCCGCCCTCGGCCCCACCCCGCTGCCCCCGTCCCCGCTCGCGCCCCCGGTGACCGCCGGCCGGGCGCTCCACTGACCGCCACGCGCCACCCGGCGTGGCGGGCGTACCGCCGTCACAGGAGGCACCATGTCCGTCGTCGCCATCTCGCCACGGCCGCACCCGCCGGTCCGCGCCGTCCGCAGCGCGCCGGCCCGCGCCAGCTCGACCCTCACCCTCACGGTCGACCTCGCGCCGGGCCCGCTCACGCCGGGGCTGGTCCGGCTGCTCGACCTGATCGGCGAACTCGCCGAGTCGGGGGAGGGTCGGCTGCGCGCCGACGACCTCGCCCCGGCCGGGCCGCGGGCCGTCCCGGACCTGCCGGCCGCCGCCCCGGACGAGGTCCACATCCTCGCCGGCTCCCGGGTGGTACGCCAGGGCGACCGGGAGATCCCGCTGACCCGCATCGAGTACGACCTGCTGCTGTTCCTGGCCGAGCGGCCTCGACGGGTGTTCACCCGGTTGCAACTGTTGGCGAACGTCTGGGGCTACGAGCACGCGGTGGCCCGCACCGTCGACGTGCACGTGCGCCGGCTGCGCGCCAAGGTCGGCGTCGACACGCCGGTGGTGACGACCGTCTACGGCGTCGGTTACCGGCTCGCCGACGAGGCCCGGATCGCCGTCGACCGGACCCGCTGACCGGCGGCTCCGCCCCTTCGCCGACGCGGCGCACCCGTACCCGCGGGTGCGTCGCGTCGTCCTGTCGGCGCGCGACGTGTCCCACCACCGTGACGTGGCCGGTCCATCTGGGAGCGTGCCCGGCGAAGGCGAGCGCAATTCACTTGCGACGGTGGGTACGGTTCGACACCGAATGTGAACCGGGTGGGCACCCCCCGTATCGGGTCATCTCGGCGGCTCTGCTGTAATCATCAGGCCTCGTACGCAGAGCGAGCATCCGGCTCCGATGCGTTCGTCAATTGTCACATTCATGCAACGCAGCCGCCCCTTGACCCTCGCACGGGCGCCGGGAAGCATCGATGAAGCGGCGTCCCGGGCCGTGGGGAGATACCCGGACCAGCCAAGGAGGACCATGTCGGTCAGCCCCGCCTCGTCGCGCGCCGGATGGCATACGTCCCAACCCGCGGTTCCCGGTCGACCCCCGGGCGGCCAGCGCCGCCCGGCGAACACGGTCGCGCCCGTGCTCACCGTGACGCTGTCCATCCCCCTCGCCGCCGAGGAGTCGCTGACCCCGCCGGCCCGCCGGCTGCTGGAGGCCGCCCGGGAGCTCCTCGAGCGCGGCGAGGGGGTGATCTCCAGCAACGTCCCGCTGGAGCGTCGGCCCGAGTCGCTGCCGGCCAACCGTGCCCCCGCCCGGCCACTCGCCGCGACCATCCCGGCCCTGCACATCCTCGCCTCGTCCCGCTCCGTGCTGCGCGACGGCGAACCGCTGCCGCTCACCCGGCTCGAGTTCGACCTGCTGCTGCACCTGGTCGCCCACCCCCGCCGGGTCTTCACCCGGCTGCAACTGCTCAACGCGGTCTGGGGCTACGAGCACGCCGGCGTCCGCACGGTCGACGTGCACGTGCGCCGGCTGCGCGGCAAGGTCGGCGTGGACGTACCGCTGGTCACCACGGTCTACGGCGTCGGCTACCGGCTCGCCGACGACGCCCGGGTCACCATCGACCGCAACGGCTGACCCGGCTCGGCGCCACCGCCCGCCGCGCCAAGCCTGTCGGCGCGCGGCAGGATGGGTCGGTGCGCATCCGTCCCATCTCGCCCGAGCGGCTCGTCGCCGAGCTGACCGACCGGCTGACCGATCGGTTGGCCGAGCAGGACGCCCACGCCGGGCCCGCCGCCGACGCGGCCCCGCCCCGACTCCGGGTCGGGGTGGACGGCCCGGCCGCCGCCCGACCGGACGAGCTGGCCGCCGCCCTGATCGACCCGCTGCGCGCCCGCGGCCACCCGGCCCTGCACGTGCGGGCCGAGGATTTCCTGCGCCCGGCCTCGGTGCGTCTGGAGTTGGGCCGGACCAACCCGGACGCGTACTACGAGGGGTGGGTGGACGAGGTCGGACTGCGCCGGGAGGTGCTCGACCCGGCCGGCCCGGGTGGCTCCGGCCGGGTACTGCCCTCGCTCTGGGACGCCGCGGCCGACCGGGCCAGCCGAGCCGGCTACGTCGAGCTGCCACCCGGCGGGGTGGTGCTGGTCAGCGGGGCGCTGCTGCTCGGCGGTGGGCTGCCCTTCGACGTCACCGTCCACCTCGCGCTCTCCCCGGCGGCCCTGCGGCGGCGGACCGACCCGGGGCAGAGCTGGACGCTGCCGGCGTTCGACCGCTACGCCGAGGAGGTCGCGCCGGCCTCGTTCGCCGACGTGGTGGTGCGCTACGACGACCCCCGGCATCCCGCTGTCGTGGAGCCGCCCGCGGGCGCCTGATGTCCCCGAAATCGCCGGTTTGGTCGACGGATCCGGTGGGTAATCGCCCGGCTCACAGAGCACGGGTGATCGCCCGTGCACCGGACGCGACCGTAACCGGGGCCAGGGGCCGCCGGGCCGCCGGTTGACAGACGCCAGGAAAGGCAGGCAGCGATGCTCGTCCATGACACGGTCGGCACGGGCCGTTCCCAGACGGAGACCGCCCAGATCCGTCAGTCGCTCCAGGCGCGCTACGACGAGCTGTCCGCGGAGTACGAGCAGGCGGTGCTGCAGAGCCAGGTGCTGCGGCTGGTCGAGGTCGGCGACACCGCCGGCGACGACCAGGCCGACAGCGGCACGAAGACCGCCGAGCGGGACACCGCGCAGTCCCTGCTGCGCACCATCCTCGACCGCCGGGCCCAGTACGAGCACGCGCTGGGCCGGTTGGAGGAGGGCACCTACGGCTTCTGCGAGGGCTGCTCCGCGCCGATCCCCGTCGAACGGCTGGAGATCTTCCCCTCCGCCACGACCTGCGTGTCGTGCAAGCAGACCCGGGAACGTCGGGCGGCCTGACGAGCCTCAGCGGTTGCCGGTCGGTCCGGAGCGCGGTGGACTTCACCCATGGGTGAGATCAAGGTGGGCACCGCGTCCTGGACCGACCGGACCCTGTTGGACTCCGGGTGGTATCCGCAGACGGCCGACACGCCGGAGAAGCGCCTGGCCTACTACGCCAGGAAGTTCCCGCTGGTCGAGGTGGACGCCACCTACTACTCGCCACCCGCCGAGCGGACCGCCCAGCTCTGGGCCGAACGCACGCCGGCCGGCTTCACCTTCAACATCAAGGCGTTCAGCCTGCTCACCGGTCACCCGACCCGGGTCAGCGCGATCTACAAGGATCTGCGTCCGCAGACCGACAAGCGCAACGTCTACCCCGACGACCTGCCCGCGCAGGCGTACGAGGACGTGTGGACACGTTTCCTCTCCGCGCTCGACCCGCTGGTGCAGGCGGGCAAGCTCGGCGCCCTGCTGTTCCAGTTCCCGCCCTGGTTCACCATCAAGCGGGACAACAAGCAGTACCTGCTCGAGGTGGCCCGGCGCTGCGCCCCGCTGCGGCCGGTCTACGAGTTCCGGCACGCCTCCTGGTTCGACGGGGACAACGCCGACGAGACGCTCGACTTCCTGCGTACCCACGAGCTGCCGTTCGTCTGCGTGGACATGCCGCAGGGCCACCGCTCCTCGGTGCCGCCGGTGCTGGCCGCCACCGCGGACCTCGCGGTGGTCCGCTTCCACGGGCACAGCGACAAGTGGACCAGCAAGGACATCCACGAGAAGTTCGGCTACCGCTACGCGGACCGGGAGCTGCGGGACTGGGCGCCGAAGCTGCGCGAGCTGGCCGACTCCACCCAGCAGACGCACGTGCTGATGAACAACTGCTACCGGGACTACGCGCAGACCAACGCCGCCACCCTCGCCGGGCTGCTCGACGCCGACTGATCCGGCCTCACCTGAGAAGGGTGAGGCCGGATCACCCGCCCGGCCGGCAGAGTGGCGGTGCGTGCGGTCGGCGTCGTCGACCCGGCCAGGGCGGCACCGCAAACGGTCGCCGGCACGCACCACGAGGAGGTGACCGGGAATGACGGCTCGGATGGTGACGGACCCCCGACGGGGCGCCGTCCTGCACGTGGTCGGCGGCTCCGGAGACACCAGGCGCGCTCCGCGGAGCGGCCGACGGGGCCCGATCCGCTCGCGACCCGGCCCGGTGGGGCCGCCGCGCCGCGACGACGACCGACGCTGGGATACCGACGAACGGGGGTGGGACGATGGCTGAGCAGTTGATCTCGGCGTTCGAGTCCTCGCTGGACAAGACGAACCTGATCCTGAAGGACATCGAGAGCGCCTACGGCTGGCCCAAGGAGCAGCGCAACCAGTCCTACGCGGCGCTGCGAACCGTGCTGCACCTGCTGCGCGACCGGCTGCCGGTGCAGGAGAGCGTCGAGTTCGCCCAGCAGTTGCCGGTGCTGGTGCGGGGCATCTACTTCGACGGGTGGAGCCCGTCGGACGTGCCGATCAAGCTCAACCGTGACGACTTCCTTTACGAGGTCCGGCAGGGCTTCCCGTACGACGTGGAGGGCGGCATGGAGCAGGTCGTGCAGGTGGTGCTGGACACCCTGCGCCGGCACATCACCCAGGGCGAGTGGCAGGACGTCAAGGACACCATGCCGAAGGACCTGGCCCGGATGATGCCGTGACACCCTCCGGCCCGCCCCGGCGCAGGGGCGGGCCGGGCGCTCACTCCGCCGGGACCCGGCTCACCGGGTGCCCGGCGCGGCGCGCCAGTCCGGCGAAGGCGACCGCGTCCACGATGGCCGCGCCCCCCGGGTCGTTGTTGAAGTAGACGTACGCCGGCGCGTCGCCGAACGTGTCGGCGAGCCGCCGGACCCACGAGGCGAGCGCCGCGCGTCCGTAGCGCGGGTGCGGACGGGCCCGCCCCTCGTGCAGTCGCAGGTAGCCGAAGTCGGTGGTGCGCCACAGCGGGGCAACCGGACGGCCGAGCCGGTCGGCCCAGACCAGCGCCGCCCGGCGTCGCTCCAGCAGCGCCCGGGTTGCCGGCATCCACCACGACGGGTGGCGGGGCTCCACCGCCACCCGCACCTCGGCCGGAAAGAGGCGCAGCGTGGCGTCCAGCGCCGCCAGGTCGGCGGGCAGGTTGGGCGGCAGTTGCAGCAGCACCGGACCGAGCCGGTCGCCCAGCGCGGTGGCCCGGCCCAGGAAGCGGCTCACCGGCTCGGCCGGGTCGCGCAGCCGCTTGATGTGGGTCAGGTAGCGGCTCATCTTCACCGCCACACAGAAGTCGTCGGGGGTCCGCGCCCGCCACGCGGCGAAGGTGTCCCGCTCCGGCAGCCGGTAGAAGGCGTTGTTCACCTCCACCGTCGCGAACCGCTCGGCGAAGTGCTCCAGCCAGAGTCGCTGCGGCACCGCGGCGGGATAGAACCGCTCCCGCCAGTCGCGGTACTGCCAGCCCGAGGTGCCCACGAGGATCATCGGCTCCATCCTGACACCGGCGGCGCCGCGCCGCTGGGTGGCCGGGCCGCCGAGCAGCGCGGCGGCGGACCGGCGAACCGCCCGTGCCGGACGGTCGGGGCGTCTACGGTGTGGTTAGAGGAGATCGCGCGTGGGGTACCACCCGCTGCACACGGACCCCGGCGCACGGCGGGGCGGCACAAGGGAGCACCGATGGCACTCAGCGACGACGACATGACCACCAGCGGCGCCGGTGGCGCCGAGGGCCCGGCCGACGGAGGGGCGACCCCCGGTCAGCGCGACGGCGGCGCCGACGGCGGCGCGGACCAGGGCGCCGAGCGCGGCATGGACCAGGGCGCCGACCAGGGCGCGGAGGGTCCGGCCGACGGCGGTGCGACGCCGGGTAAGCAGGACGGTGGCGCCGACGGCGGTGCCGAGGGGCCGGCCGACGGCGGTGCGACGCCGGGCAAGCAGGACGGCGGCGCCGACGGCAGCGCCGGGTAACGAGCGCCGTGACGCACAACGACCCGCCGGGTGGCCACGGCCGCCCGGCGGTCCCGTCCGTTCCCGCGGCGGCCGCGCTGGCCCGCTGCGTCAGCGTCGAGCCGGCGAAGTTCGCCGCGGCGTACTGGGGGCAGACCCCGTTGTTGTCCCGCGCCGACGAGCTGCCCGACCCCGCCGGTTTCGCCGACCTGTTCAGCCCCGCTGACGCCGACGAACTGCTCAGCCGCCGCGGCCTGCGTACCCCGTTCCTGCGGATCGCCAAGGACGGCGAGCTGGTTCCCGCCGGGAGGTGGACCGGCGGTGGTGGCGCCGGCGCCGAGATCGCCGACCAGGTCCTCGACGAGCGGGTGCTGGAGCAGTACGCGGGCGGGGCGACCCTGGTGCTGCAGGGTCTGCACCGCACCTGGCCGGCGCTGATCGACTTCGCCCGCGACCTGGGCCTGGCGCTCGGCCAGCCGTTGCAGGTCAACGCCTACCTGACCCCGCCGGGCAACCAGGGCTTCGCCACCCACTACGACACCCACGACGTGTTCGTGCTCCAGGTGGACGGTCGCAAGCACTGGCGCATCCACCCTCCGGTGCTGCCCGACCCGCTGGAGCGGCAGCCCTGGGGTGGCCGGGCCGACGAGATCACCGCCACCGCGCAGGGGCCGGCCGCGCTCGACGTGGTCCTCGCCCCCGGCGACGCGCTCTACCTGCCCCGTGGCTGGCTGCACAGCGCGCAGGCGCAGGAGACGAGTTCGCTGCACCTGACCGTGGGCATCCGGGCGCTGACCCGCTACGCGCTCGTGGAGGAGTTGCTGGCGCTCGCCGCCGAGGACCGCCGGCTGCGGGCCAGCCTGCCGTTCGGCACCGACGTCGCCGACCCGGACGCCATCGAGCCGGAACTCACCGAGACCGTCGAGGCGCTGCGCGACTGGCTGCTGCGGGCCGACCCGGTCGCGGTGGCGGCCCGGCTGCGGCAGCGGGCCTGGCCGGCGTCCCGGCCCGCGCCGATCCGCCCGCTCGCCCAGGCGGCGGCGCTGGCCGCCCTGGACGCCGACGCCCGCCTGAGCCCGCGAGCAGGGCTGCGCTGGCAGCTCGTCCCGGACGGCTCGGACCGGGTCGCGCTGCGCCTGCCGGACCGGACGATCACCCTGCCCGCGCAGTGCGAGCCAGCGGTGCGGGCCCTGCTCGCCGGCCCGGTCACCCGCGTCGGCGACCTGCCCGGCCTGCCCGACGACGCCGACCGGCTGGTGCTGGCCCGCCGGCTGCTGCGCGAGGCGGCCGTCGTCCCAGCCTGAGCGATGCCGGCCGGTCACGCCGTCACACCGTTGCCGGTCGGCAGTGAGCGAGCCCGCCGTCGATCATGCAGTCGGGGTGCCAGCCTCATCCACTTGTGCACCTTTCGTCACCCACCACAACTGCATGATCGACGGCCGGCAGGGGTCAGCGGCCGAGCACGAGCAGCAGCGCCGTGGTCAGCAGCCCGGCCGCCAGCACCACGGTGATCGGGCGTGGGCCGAGCACGGCGTGTCGCCGGTCGGCCAGCACCTTGGCCGGTACCAGGCCGACCAGCGGGCCGAGCAGCGTCACCACCAGCGCCAGCACGGGCATCCCGACGGCCAGGTCACCGCCGTAGCCGACCCCGGCCGCCCGGGCGCCCACCCCGAGGCCGTAGGCCAGGGCGGCCCCGCCCACCCCGCAGAGCGCGAGCATCGGGTTGACCGACCCGGGCAGTTCACCCGGTTGCCTGGTCCGGTTCAGTAGCTCCCGCACCCCGGCGAGCAGCAGCACCGGATCGCCGTCGGCGCCGACCGCCGGCGCGGGTGGACCGGCCAGCCGCCGCCCGGCCGCGCCGAGCCGGGCGCGCAGCTGCTGCCACAGGTGCGCCACCTCCGCGTCCACCCGCTCTTGCAGCTCACGCGCGGCGGTCAGCTCGCGCTCGGCGTCGCGGACCTGCTCGGCGGCCTCGGCGACGGCCCGGTCCGCGGCGGCGCACTGCCGCTCGTGCCAGCTGCGCGCCTCGTCCCGCTGGGCGTGCACCCGGGCGGTCAGGTCGGCCAGCCGCCGCACCTGGGCCGCGTACGTCTCACTGGTCACCGGTTGGTTCATCGGGCCGGTCCGTAGGGGATGATCACCTGTCCGGTGCGGTGCACCGCCCGGTCGAAGAAGAGCCCGCGCCACGGCCGGGGATACCAGTCCGGCCCGCCGGTGCCCGGATAGAGCGAGGAGCCCAGCTCCCCGCCGTGCGCGTCGAGCGCCACCCACGCCCCGATCTGGTCCGTGCGCGCGGCCGGCCCGCCCAGGTCGGCGCGCATCCGGGCCACGCCCCGCCACCAGGCCAGCACGTGGGTCCGCCGCTCCGGCCCGTCGTGCAGGATCCGGCGCAGCTGCTCCAGCCCGCTGCGCCGCCCGGCCGGCGCGGCCAGCGAGCCGGCCGCCGCGTCCACCGCGAAGAGCAGCAGGTAGTGCGGGTGGCTCGACGCGGTGAGGCCCTCCGCGGTCTCGACCATCAGCTCGGGCACGGTCTCCTCGTCGTACCAGGCGGCGTCGTCGGCGAGGTCCTCGTAGAGGGCGCGGGCGACCGGGTCGGCGTCGGGGTCGAGGCAGGCGATGGAGAACCGGGCGGTGCCCGGTCGGTGCTGGCGCGCGAGCGACCGGGCCGCCGCGTCGAGCACCGCGCACGCCTCGTCGACCCGGGTGCCGAGCACCGCCAGGTTGCGCCCCGGCGCCCGGGGCAGCCGCAGCGCCGCCGAGCGGGCCTGCACGTCGATGATCTCGCCGAGCAGCGCGACCGGTCCCCGCTGCGTCCCGTCAGCCGGCCGCAGCGCGCGGAAGTCCGGGGCGTCGGCCAGCCGGGGGATGGCATCACCGTCGAATAGCCGGGCCGGCGCGGCGTCCTGCGGACGCATCCGCCACAGCCGGTGCTGCAGGCCGCTCCAGGTCTCCCAGTCGCTGGCCGACGGGATCCTGGCCACCTCGTTCCCCTCGGGCAGCCCCGACTCGGCGTTGACCACGGCGTGCCACCGCGGCAGCGACTGGGCCGCGTCGTTGCGCTCGGCCAGGATCCGCAGTGCCTTCGGCAACGCGATGCGCAGGGTGAACTGGGCGACCAGGGCGGGCCGCCCCCACAGCGCCTCGATGCCCCGCACGTCCTGGGAGGCGAGCACCAGGTGGATGCCCTGCGAGCGGCCGCGGCGGGCCAGGTCCTCCAGCAGGTCGGCGGCCTCCCGGGCGACCACGTCCCGGCCGGCGAGCAGCATCTGGAACTCGTCGACGACCGCGACGATCCGCGGCCAGCGCCCGGTCGGGTCCACCGCGCGCAGCTCGGCCAACTTGGTGACCTCGTGCTTCTTGGCCGCGTCGGCCCGCCGGCGCAGCTCCTCGGCGAGAAAGCGCAGCAACGCCAGCCCGAACTCCCGGTCGGTGTTGACGTTGATGCCGACCAGCCGCATGTGTGGCAGCCAGCTCGGATCCCGTCGGCCCTGCGCGAACCGGGCGAAGGAGACCCCCTCCTTGAAGTCCAGCAGATAGAACTCCAGCTCGGCGGGGGAGTAGCGGGCGGCCAGGGCCCCGATCCACGCGAAGATCAGGTTGGTCTTGCCGGTCCCGGACGGGCCACCGATCAGCGCGTGCGGCGGGTAGTCGCCCAGCGTCACCCGCACCGGCCGGCCGTGCGGTCCCTCCCCGATCGGGGCGGTGAGCGCGGTGGACGAGTCCTCCTGCCACATCTGCTCCGGCGGCGGCAGCAGGTCGGTGAAGGGGGTCGGCGGCGGGCCGGCGTTGACCCGGGCCGCCACGTCCCGGCACGTCTCGGTGACCAGCGTCGCCGGTGGCGGCGGATCCAGCCGGACCGGCAGCCCCGGCGGCCCGCCGATGCGCGCGCCGTCCGGCTCGGCCACCACCCGGGTGATCGTCGGGTCGTCGGGCAGCGGCACGCCCCGGACGACTAGGTGGACCCCGCATGCCGCGCCGGTGCGTACCACCCGGTCGAGCTGTCCCCGCTCGTGCCGGGACAGCTCGTCGCCGCCGAGCAGCACAGCGACCCGCCACGGCTCGGGGCGGCGACCGGTCGCCGCGGCCAGCTCGCGCAGCGAGCCGTGCTCGCCGGCCAGCACGGTCTCGTTGATCCGGCGGATCTGCTCCACCAGGTCGTCGAGGAGTCGGCCCAGCCCGCCGGGGCCGACGAAGGTGAGCAGCCCAGCGGTGCCCAGCGGGGCGAACCCGGCCAGCCCGCCGCCCAGGTGCTCCGGGTCGTACCCGATCAGCCGGACCGCACCCGGTTCGGCCCGGCCCAGCGCGCGTAGCAGCAGCGCGGCCAGCACCGCGTCGCCGCCGTCCCGGTCGTCGCCGGTGAGGTGGACGTGCCCCGCGTCGAGCAGGGGCACCAGCGCCGGCACCGGTTCGGCGCCGGCGATCCGGACCGCGCCGACCCGCAGCGCGCCGGGCGGCTCGCCACGGCCGCCGGGCGTGGGCCGCCACCCTGGCCACTCCTCGCTGGCCGCGCCCGGCGCCTCCCGCCGCGCGGCGTCGGCGGCGCGGCGGGCGAGCTCCGCGATCCGGGCGGCGTGCCGGGCGTCGATCTCGGCGAGCCGGCGGTCCCGTTCCGCGCCGACCCGCTCCGGCACCGCCGCCGCGGCCCGGCGTACCCGGGCGAGCCGTTCCTGCCCGGCGGTCAGCTCGGCCTGCGCGGCGGAGAGCCGGGTCCGGCTCGCGCCGAGCGCCTCGGCGAGGGTTTCCCGGACCCGGGTGACCAGCTGGGCGCGCCGGTCAGCCATCGGAGCCCCGACGTCGGGGCGCGTCGTGCCACGGACCCGAGCGCGGCGGCACCCGGTCGCCGGTCCCGGCCGGCTCACCCGGCCACGACCGCACGCTCGCCGCCGCACCGGGTGCGGCGCCGGTGCGTCCCGACGGGCGGGCAGCGGGCCCGCGCGGTGGCGTCCGGCCCGCGCTGGTGGCGTCCTGACCGGCCGGCGGGCGCCGTTCGCCCGTGCGTCCCGGCGTGGTGCCGCCCGCGTCGGCCCGGCCCGCGTCCGCCGTGCTCGACCGGCCGGCGTCGGCGGGGAGGTCCCGGCCGAGGCGGGCCAGCAGCACACCGGTCAGCACCCCGGCGCTCACCGCGGAGTCCGCGGCGTGCGGCGGCTCCCCGGAGCGTCGTGGTGGGGGCATCCGGCAGACCCGGGTCAGCAGGGTGTCGAGCACCGGCACCGGCAGCCCGGGCAGCAGGTCACGCACCCGGCCGTCCAACTCGCCGCGCAGCCGGCCCAGGTCGTCGGCCCGGGGCGGGTGCCCGAGCAGCTCGCCGGCCAGGTCGCGGAGCAGCGGCGGGGCGAGCGCGGCCAGCCCCAGCCCGACGTCGGCGTGCGCCCGGCGCAGCTCGGTACGGAGCCGGTCACGGTCCCCGGCGCGTACCCCGCGGACCACCCGGCGCAGCAGCTCCGCGGAGTCGCCGATCCGCTCGTCCGGCTCGTCGGCGCCCTCCGGCCCGCCGGTCAGCTCGGCCACCCGCACCGACCACCAGCGACGTAGCCGCACCTGTTCGGCCGGTTCGGCCGCTACGGCGACGGGAGCGGCGTCGCGGGGCGCGTCGTGCCGCGGTTCGGGCTCCTGCGGCCGGGCCGCCGCCGGCCCGCCCCCGCCGGCCAGCCCGAGCGCGGTGAGGTAGGCCGCGAGCTGCTCCTGGGCCAGCCGTAGCGCGTAGCCGGCCGTCTCGGCGTGCTCGGTCGCGGCGGAGAGCTCCGGCACCCCCATCGGGTTGGCCGATTCCTGCCGCACCCAGCGCAGCCGCTCGCTGGCCAGCCCGAACTTCTCCAGCGCCTGGCCGAGCAGGTCGAGCGGCAGCTCCTCGGCGGCGGCGCGGACCTGCGCGCCGACATCCTCGACAATGGACACGGCGGGCCCTACAGGGCCGCGACGTAGAGCTGCGCCTGCTCGACCGCGACCAGGGTGGCGGCGAGGCACTCCTCCAGCTCCTGGCTGGCCTGGGTCAGCGACGCCTGGGCCGCCTCGACCGTCTCGTGGCCGCTGCCCTCGAGCGCGCCGGCGAGTGTCTGCTGCGCCTCGGCCAACCTCTCACCGGCTGCCTGGACGGCGCTCTGGCCGTCGCCGATCTGTTGCAGTGCAACGTCGATGGCTGCCTTGAGCTCGGCGACGCTCGCCACGGGGGGTACCTCCTGGGGGCGGGGAGGCCTTCATTAGAGCCTATTCGGGGCGCGGGAGAACATCCGCCCTGTCAGTGTTCCTGCCTCGCTGACCGCTTGTCACCACGAAGCGCCGGGAGTCCGATTGGCGGGACCGGAGGTCGGGGCCGCTCAGCTGCGCGCAGTGGCGTCCGGGCCGGTCATCGCGTCACGCAGCCAGCGCGGGCCGTACACCTCGGCGCCCCGGGCGGTGACGCGTTCGCGCAGCTCACGGTCGGCGGTGACGACCACCCGGCGCCGCTCCGGCGCCGCGCCGACCAGCTCGACCATGGCGTCGTCGCCGGAGCCCGGGGCCGCGACCACCTCGACCCCCGGCACGGCCGGCACGTCCCGGGCCGCGCCCTCGACCACGAGCACCACCTCGAGCGGAGGCGGCAGCTGCGGTGGCAGCCCGGCGGCGGCCACCCCGGTCAGCGAGTCGCGCAGCCGGGCGGTCGCTCCGGCCCGGTCCCGCCACCACCCGTTCGGGCGGGATCCGACCACGTTCGCGGCGTCCACGATCAACAGCGGCGGTACGTCCATCACCTCAGCCTGCCACCGCGACCGCCGGTACGCCCGCTGCTGGGCTATCCCGGCGGGTCGCGACGGGCCGGACGAGGGTCCGGTTCCGCGCCGGTGCCCTGCGCCGCGCGGCGTTTGTCGCGCCGACCGCCGGGTAGCCCCTGCCGACCGTGCCGCTCGCAACTGCGGAGGAGACATGATGGGACCCGGCGAGTTCGGCTCCGACCCGTGGGACGAGTTCCTGGCCCGGTACTTCGGCCGGGGTGAGGGTGGGCGCCGACCGGCGCACCGGGTCGACATCACCCGGCTGATGACCGCCGACGCGCGGGAGATGCTGGCCGACGCCGCCCGGCGCGCGGCGCAGCGGCAGAGCAGCGACCTGGACACCGACCATCTGCTCTGGGCGGCGCTGCAACGTGAACCGCTGCGCGACCTGGTCCGGCGGGCCGGCGCCGACCCGGACACGCTGCTCAACGCGCTCGGCGGGCGGGGGGACGGCGCCCCCCGTGGCGAGGTGCCGCCGAACCTGTCGCTCACCCCGGCGGCGAAGCGGGCCCTGCTCGACGCCCATCAGCTCTCCCGCGCGATGGGCGCGAACTACATCGGCCCCGAGCACATCCTGATGGCGCTGCCGCTGAACCCGGAGTCGCCGGCCGGGCGGATGCTCGCCGCCGGGCGAATCCAGCCGGAGTCGTTGCAGGCCGCCAACGCCGAGCGCGGCCCGATGACCGGGCCGAGGCCGGACCGCGGCACCCCGACCCTCGACCAGTACGGCCAGGACCTCACCGACCTGGCCCGAAACGACCAGATCGACCCGGTGATCGGCCGGGCCGACGAGATCGAGCAGGCGGTGGAGATCCTCTCCCGCCGTACCAAGAACAACCCGGTGCTGATCGGCGAGGCCGGCGTCGGCAAGACCGCCATCGTGGAGGGGCTGGCCGAGCGGATCTGCGACGGCGACGTGCCGCAGACCCTGCTCGGCAAGCGGGTGGTCCAGCTCGACCTGGCCGGCCTGGTGGCCGGCACCCGCTACCGCGGCGACTTCGAGGAGCGGCTCAAGAAGGTGATCGACGAGATCCGGGCGCACCGGGAAGAGCTGATCATCTTCCTGGACGAGATCCACACCCTGGTCGGGGCGGGCGGGGCCGGCAGCGAGGGCGGCATGGACGCGAGCAACATGCTCAAGCCGGCGCTGGCCCGTGGTGAGCTGCGGGTGATCGGCGCGACCACGCTGGACGAGTACCGCAAGAGCATCGAGAAGGACGCCGCCCTGGCCCGCCGGTTCCAGCCGGTGCTGGTGCCCGAGCCCAGCGTCGACGACACCATCGCCATCCTGCGCGGGCTGCGCGACCGGTACGAGGCGCACCACCAGGTGCGCTTCACCGACGAGGCGCTGGTGGCCGCGGCCGAGCTCTCCGACCGGTACGTTACCGACCGGTTCCTGCCGGACAAGGCGATCGACCTGATCGACCAGGCCGGCGCCCGGGTCCGGTTGCGTACCCGAACCCCGGCTGCCGACGTGCGCGACCTGGAGCGGCAGCTCGACGACGTCCGTCGGGACAAGGAGCAGGCGGTCGCCGACGAGCAGTACGAGCGGGCGTCGACGCTGCGCGACCGGATCGGCGAGTTGGAGGAGCAGGTACGTCGGGCGCACGGCGAGGACGGCGACACCTCGCAGGTCCCCGAGGTCGGTCAGGAGGAGATCGCCGAGGTGGTCTCCCGGGCCACCGGCATCCCCGTCGCCCAGCTCACCGAGGAGGAGCGCGACCGGCTGCTGCGCCTGGAGGGGCACCTGCACGAGCGGGTGGTCGGGCAGGACGACGCCGTGACCGCGGTCGCCGAGGCGGTCCGGCGCTCCCGGGCCGGGCTCGCCGACCCCGAGCGGCCGATGGGCAGCTTCCTCTTCCTCGGCCCGACCGGTGTGGGCAAGACGGAGCTGGCCCGGGCCCTGGCCGACGCGCTCTTCGGCGAGGCGGACCGGATGGTCCGGGTGGACATGAGCGAGTTCCAGGAGCGGCACACGGTCAGCCGGCTGGTCGGGGCGCCACCCGGGTACGTCGGCTACGAGGAGGCCGGTCAGCTCACCGAGGCGGTGCGCCGCCGCCCGTACGCGGTGGTGCTGCTGGACGAGATCGAGAAGGCGCACCCCGACGTGTTCAACATCCTGCTTCAGGTGCTCGACGACGGCCGGCTCACCGACAGCCAGGGCCGGACGGTGAACTTCAAGAACACCGTCCTGATCATGACCAGCAACCTGGGTTCCGAGTTGATCACCGGTACCCAGCGCTCGGTCGGCTTCGGCGCCGGCGAGCCCGGCAGCGCCCAGGAGAGCGACGAGTTGCGCGAGCGGCTGATGCGCCGGCTGCAGGAGAACTTCCGGCCGGAGTTCCTCAACCGCATCGACGAGGTGATCATCTTCCGTCGGCTGGAGGCCGAGCAGCTGCGCCAGATCACCGAGCTGATGCTGGAGGAGACCCGACGCCGGCTGCACGCCCAGGACATCCAGGTGGAGGTCACCACGGCGGCCATCGACTGGCTCGCCGAGCACGGCTACCAGCCGGAGTTCGGCGCCCGCCCGCTGCGCCGGGTGATCCAGCGCGAGGTGGACAACCGGTTGTCCCGGATGCTGTTGGAGTCGGAGATCTCCCCGAGCCAGCGGGTGACCGTGGACGTCAGCGAGGGGGCGCTGACCTTCCAGGTGGGGGCGGGGGAACGCGGCTACACCGCCGCCACCACGACGCACCCGCGATGAGCCGGACGCAGGCGCCCGAGCCCGAGAAGCCCCGGGAACCGGCGGAGTCCACCCAGGAGGACGAGCACCCCGAGCCGATCCAGGCCCGCCCGACGGCCAACCCCGCCCGCGTGCGGATGCCGGCGGAGGGGCTGAGCCGGAAGAAGGACGAGGAGGACCCGGAGGCGTCCGGGCCGCCACCGGAAGAGGAGGCCTGATGGTACGCGAGCAGCGGCTCGAACCCGAGGTTGCGGTGCTCTGGGATGACTTTCACGCCCAGGTCAACGTCCCGTCCGAGCAGTTGCGTCAGTGGCTGCTGACCCGCGGCTCCGGCGAGGAGTCGTTCGGCGCGGACCCGGATCTGGGCCTGCCCGAGCCGGGTCGGCAGATCCTGGCGGTGCTGCGCAAGCGGAAGGTGGACCTCACCCCGGAGGACATCGAGGTGATGCGGGACGCTATCGACCGGATCCAGTCCCTGATGGACGCCAAGCCGTCACGCGGCAACGCCGACGACGAGTGGCGCCACTCCCTGCTCGACCTAGGCCACGACGTCCTGGTCGAACGCTGACACCCGAGCCGGCCGCGCGGGCCGCACCGGCCCCGCGCCCGCCGCGCGTCGATCATGAAGTTGTTGTCACGGCGCCCGACGTGTCGTGACAACAACTTCATGATCAACGCGGGGTGGGGTGCGGTCAGGTGCCCTGGTCGGACTCAAGGCTGCCGAGGGTCAGGCCGGCAGCGTCCGCGGCCGCCTCCCGGTCGGCGCGCTGCTGCTCCTCCCGGGTGATCAGGTTGGCGTACTCGGTGATGTCCGCCGCCCCGGGCACCTGCGGCAGCCGGCGCAGGAAGGACTCCACGTCCTGGGCGGCGGCGGTGTGTGCGGCGGCCGCCCGGCGCAGCAGCTCGCGGTCGTCGGCAGCGGGATACAGGTCGGTCATGTGGCCGTGATACCCGTCGTCAGGCGGTTCGCACCCCACCGGCCCCGGCGACCGGGCCGGCCGCCGTCGGCCGGCGGACCCCGAAGCCGGGGTTGCGGGTCAGCCAGGCCAGGTAGCCCGGGTGCGGGACGAGCGAATCGGTGTACGCCGCTTTCGCCGTCTCCAGCACCAGCTCGGCGACCGGGCCGGCGGGGGAGTCCGGGTGCCAGCCGAACATCAGCCGCCAGCGCAGCGGCACCCCGGCCAGCCGCCGGGTGACCAGTCCGGTGACCGGACGGAAGGTGGCCTGGCAGAGCGCGATCGCCTCGCCGGCGTCCACCAGGTCGACGCAGCCGCGCACGTCGGTCTCGTACACCTTGCGCGGGGTGAAGCCGGCGCGGGCGCAGGCCGCGGCGAAGCAGTCGCCGAAGCAGCCGTCACCCGGCGCCGCCACCCACTGCTCGTGACGCAGGTCGACCAGGTGAACCTCCTCCCGGTCGGCCATCGGATGGCTCTCCGGCAGCAGCACCAGCACCGGGTCGACCGCCACCTCCCGCCAGCTGAGCCCGAACTCGGCCGACGGACTGGAGTCGCCGCAGACCCCGGTGAGCACGAAGTCCAGCCGCCCCCCGACGACCAGCTGCGCCAGCTCGTCCACGGACCACGAGGCGTAGGTGGTGATCTGCGCCTGCGGCTGCTCGGCGGCGAGCCGGTGCACCAGCCGGCCGAGGATGGGGCTGTTCACCCCGCCGAACCGGTAGCGCCGGGGCGTGTCCCCAGCCCCGGCCAGCCGCGCCGCCTCGTCCTGCAGCCCCTTCATCGCCGGCAGCAGCACCCGGGCCCGGGCGAGCACCAGCTCGCCGAGCGCGGTCGGCCGGGCGCCGCGCCGGTCCCGCTCGAACAGCGGGCCGCCGAGTGTCCGTTCGATGCGCTGGAGCTGGGCGGTGAGCGCCGGCTGGGCGAGGCCGAGCGTCGATGCCGCCTTGGTCACGCTGCCCGTCTCGGCGATCGCGCAGACGACCCGCAGGTGTCGCAGCTCCAGGTTCATACGGTGACGGTAGGACCCCACCCGGTGCTGCGGAAGGGCCCGGACGGATCGGTGACGATGGATGACCGGCGCCGGGCGGGCGGTGCCACCGCCCGCCCGGGCGCCGACGTCAGCCGCGCGGCGGCTCCGGCAGGTCGGCCAGGTACGTGGGCCGCCCCGTCACCACGTCCCGGACCTTGTCCACCACCCCGACCGCCGGTTCCACGATCCGGTTCCACGGCGGGGTGGCCGGGGTCGCCGGGTGCGGCCGGGTCGGCGCCGCCTCCTCGGCGATCTCCAGCCGGTTGCCCAGCCGGATCAGCTCCTCCTCGGTGGCCACCGCGCGCAGTGCCGCGACCAGCGCGCCCACCCCCTCGACGTGCCGACGGACCCGCTCGGCCACCTCGTCGAGCCCGTCGTCGCCGAGCGCCTTCAACGCGGTCAGCAGGGCGGCGTCGGCGTCGATCTCCTTCTCGACCCGCTCGACCGCCTCGGGTGCCGCCGCCCGCACCGCCGGCAGCAGGTACTGCTCCTCGGCGGAGAGGTGCCGCGACAGCACGGCGGTCAGCACCGGCAGGCCCTCCTGCGGGGTGGTGCCGGGCCCGGTCAGCTGCCCGAGCAGCTCCAGCAGCTGCCGGTGCTCCGAGTCGACGATGTCGGCGATGCTGCGACCACCGGGCCGGTAGCCCTCGTCAGGCGCGGGCGGCAACGGCGGCAGGGGAACGGTCATGGTGCCCTCCTCGGCTGGCGGGCGGTGCGGGACGGGGGAACGTACGGTCGCCCGGCGCGGTACCCCCGACGGCGCGCCGCGAAACCGCGAAGCGGGCCGGGGCGACCTGCCCGGACACCGCTGCTGGTATGAAGAAGCGATGACGACCGACCCCGCCTCCGCCCGACCCGAACCGACCGACGAGGTCGTCGACCTCTGCCGTGACCTGCTGCGGATCGACACCACCAACACCGGCGACAACGACACCAGCGCCGGTGAACGCCGCGCGGCCGAGTACGTGGCGGAGAAGCTCGCCGAGGTGGGCGTCACGGCCGAGATCCACGAGTCCGCACCGGGCCGCGCCAACGTGGTCGCCCGGATCGCCGGCACCGATCCCGGCCGGGGCGCGCTGCTGGTGCACGGCCACCTGGATGTGGTGCCGGCCGACGCCGACGAGTGGTCGGTGCACCCGTTCTCCGGCGAGATCCGCGACGGCTACCTCTGGGGCCGGGGCGCGATCGACATGAAGGACTTCGACGCGATGGTGCTGGCCGTGCTGCGGCACTGGCAGCGCACCGGGGTGCGCCCGCAGCGCGACATCGTGCTCGCGTACACCGCTGACGAGGAGGCCGGCAGCGACTACGGCGCGCACTTCCTGGCCGAGCGGCACCGCGACCTCTTCGACGGCTGCACCGAGGCGATCGGCGAGGTGGGCGGCTTCTCCTACTCGATCAACGACTCCCAGCGGCTCTACCTGATCGAGACCGCCGAGAAGGGGCTGGACTGGCTGCGGCTGCACGCCAAGGGCCGCCCGGGGCACGGCTCGATGGTGCATGACGACAACGCGGTCACCGCGCTGGCCGAGGCGGTGGCCCGCATCGGCCGGCACCGCTTCCCGGTAGTGGTCACCCCGACCGTGCGGGCCTTCCTCGAGGAGGTTTCCGACCTGCTCGGCGTCGAGCTCGACCCGGAGGACCCGGAGACCGCGATCGCCAAGCTCGGCCCGATCGCCAACATCATCGGCGCGACGATCCGCAACACCGCCAACCCGACCCGGCTGACCGCCGGCTACAAGGACAACGTCATCCCCGGGCGGGCCACCGCCACCATCGACTGCCGCAGCCTGCCCGGGCAGTCCGAGCTGCTCGAGCAGCAGCTGCGCGAGCTGATCGGGCCGGACATCGCGATCGAGTACATCCAGCGCCAGCCGGCGCTGGAGACGACCTTCGACGGCGACCTGGTCGAGGCGATGTCGGCCGCGCTGCGCGCCGAGGACCCGGGCGCCCGCCCGGTGCCGTACATGCTCTCCGGCGGCACCGACGCCAAGGCCTTCTCCCAACTCGGCATCCGCTGCTTCGGGTTCGCGCCGCTGCGGCTGCCCGCCGACCTGAACTTCTCCGCCCTGTTCCACGGCATCGACGAGCGGGTTCCGGTCGACGGACTACAGTTCGGCGTGCGGGTTCTCGACCGGTTCCTCCGCACCTGCTAGCCCGTGTCCGGTAGCCACATCCGGCACGCAACCTCCCCATCGTGAAGGGACACCCTCCCATGACCGACCAGCACGGTGAGCTGGACGCCGCCCTCGAGCGGGTGATCGACGCGGCTCGCCGCCACCTGGCCGCCGTACGCGCCGCCCAGGGCCGCATCGACGACGACGACGTGTGGCAGGCGTACGTGGCGTTGAACAACGCGTCCTACGCCTACGACGAGCAACTCCTGGACGCCTTCGGCGAGGTCACCCCCTGGGACGTGGACTCGATCGACCCGGACGAGGCCGACGAGCGCTTCGGCGGGGCGGAGGGCGCTGAGGCCGGCGACCCGCACCCGCGGGTGATCTCGGTCCGGCAACGTCGCGACTACCGGGTGCCCAGCGTCTCCGCGCTGATCCGGGTCGCCGAGGTCGCCCGCCGCGAGGGCACCCCCGAGGACGACGAGCCGGCGCCCGTGGAGGGCGTCGGTGAGGCGGTGCTGGAGCTGCTGCAGAACGGCGACGGCTCGCTCGGCGCGCTCGACATCCCGGAGCTGGAGCCGCTCGACGGGGTGGTCATGGTCAGCGAGGTCGGCACCCCGGTCGACCTGGAGTCGTTCGACGACGACGACCCGGTCGGGCCGTTCCAGCCGGCCGCGGACGACCGCCTGGTCGGCCGGCTCGACGAGCACCCGTTCCTCGACCTGGACGAGGAGCACGACCACGCCCACTAGGCGGTGACGCCCCGGGGCCCGGCCGTGCGCGGCACGGCCCCGGGGCGCGGGCGTGGCCCCCGGGCGTACGCCCCGGGGCGGGCCTCGTCAGTACGACAGGCCAGGCTGCGGCTGGTTGACCCGCCGACGGCGCAGCATCACCTGCCGCGTTCCGTCCCGGAACAGCCGCACCCGGGCCAACTCCCAACCGGAGAACTCCGCCTGGATCGCCAGCTGCGCCGCGGCGGTCAGCCGGTCGACGTTCGGCGGGAGCCGCAGCGGCGCGTATTCGTAGTCCATGAGCCCTATGCTGCCCAGCCCAACGGCCGTTCGCCACCCCGAGCGGGGTGACCGACACCGCCACCCGGGTGGTTCCTGCCACCCTGGTCGCCGGTGCCCTACTCGGGTGGCGGGTTCGCGGCGAGCAGGGCGGTCAGCGTCGGCGCGGCCAGCGCGACCGCCCGGGCGCTGCCCGGGTCCACCGCCAGCCCCCAGGAGGCGTCCGGCCAGTCCGCGAGCAGCTCGGCGCAGGGCAGCGCGACGAACGGCACACCGTCCCCGGCGAAGGCGGCCAGCGCCTGCGGGGAGGTGAAGACCGGCAGCAGCGGGGCGCCGGTGGCGTCGCCGACCACCGTCCAGGGGAAGTCGTCCTCCGGCGACGGTTCCCCGGCGAGCGGGACGCAGACCGTGGCGCCGGCCAGCACCCCGAGATAGCCGGGCAGGTCCTGCCGCTCGGCGGCCGCGGCGAGCAGCCGCGCGACCGCCGGTTCGCCCGCCGGACCCGTCGGGGCGGGCGCCGCCACCACGGACCCGGAGGTCGGGCCCGTCGGGGCGGGCGCCATCGCCACGGACCCGGTGGCCGGGCCCGTCGCGGCGGGCGGCGTTGCCGAGGAACCGGTGGCCGGGCCGGTCAGGGTGGGCGATGTCGGGGCGGACGCCGTCGCCGGGGTCGGGCCGGTCTCGGCCGCCGCGCGGGGAGCGGACACCGGCGGTGGCGAGGGGTGGCCGACGGGCGGCACGGGTCGGCAGGAGAGCGCGCCCGGGTCGGCGGTCAGCACCTCGGCCGCGGTACGGGTGACGAACGCGCTGAGCCAGTCCAGCCGCTCCGGGCTGCGCGTCGTCTCGTACCACCAGCCGGCCTCGTCGATCGGGCGGCGCCAGCCGAGCGCGGCCAGGCGTGCCTCGTCGTAGCCCGGGCAGAGCACCCGGACCACCTCGCGGCGCACCAGCAGCCGTATCCCGCGCGGACCGGCGGAGAGCTCCAGGTCGGTGTCCCGGGCACAGCGGGCGAGGGTGTCACGCAGCCGCGCGGTGATCTCCGGCCAGGTCGGTGGGGTCATGCCGGCGAGCCGGGCAGGCGGCCGTCGAGGCGCCCGAGCCGGCCGATGGTCTCCTCCAGGCGGCCCATCGCGGAGAAGTCGCCGGGCGTGCCGAACAGCTCGCCCAGCCCGGCGCCGAGCTGGGCGTCCAGCCCTTCGGTGCGCTCCTCGACCTGCTCGGCGGCGACCGAGCGGGCCTTGCCGTACGCCTCGAGCACCAGCTCCGCCAGCCCCTCGGTGCCGGCGCGCAGCGCGCTCGGCGCGAAGCTCAGGCCGGTGAGCACGCCGGTCGCGTCGACGGTCACGGAGACCAGGCCGCTCTCGTCGGTCGCGGTGGCGGACAGTTCGGTCAGGTCGTCGCGAAGGCCGGCGAAGCGCCGTTCGATGTCGGCGATCCGCCCGGCGAGCGCGTCGAACGCGGACAGCGGGTCAGCCATGAGATCCTCCCCCGTGGACAGTGGCACCGGGGTGGTGCCCGGTGGCCGATGAATCGTATCGTCGGTGCGCCGGACACACGGGGGAGGAACGGCATGCCGCCTGACATCGAGGTCGACGTGCACGCGGTGCGTCGTCTGGAGACAGCCGCCAAGCAGGTCGCCAGCTCGCTTGCCGCGTTGGAGAGCCAGATCGCCTCCGCCGGCGACGTGCCGTCGGGCGCCTTCGGCCACCTGCCGTTCGCCAGCGACATGCTGCGCGACAAGTACGCCGAGCAGGTCACCGGCGGCCAGGAGCTGTTCCGCTCCGCGCACGACGCGTTCCAGCGGGTCGCCCTCGCGCTCGGCGACACGGTGCAGATGTACGAGCTCAACGAGCAGGACATCGACGCCGGCTTCAAGGCCATCCAGTCGAGGATGCCCGGATGAGCGGGCCCGCCGGCAGCGCCGTCCAGCTGTGGAACGGCCTCGACAACGCGCTCTCCGGGGTGCAGGACGCGGTCGACAGCGTCTGCCGCACCCTCGCCTGGCCGCTCATCCAGCTCGTCGACATGGTCGACGGCGAGCCCGCCGCCCTGCGCGCCAAGGCAGCGGAGTGGGACGCGCTGGCCGCGCAGGTGCGCGACCTGGCGCAGGGGCACCGCGGCGTCCGGCTGGCCGCGCAGTCCGGGTGGCGCTCGCCCGCCGGTGAGGCGTACGGCCAGCGGCTCGCCGAGGTGGAGCAGCAGCTGCTCGACCTTGCCGCGCAGTTCACCGCGACCGCCGAATACCTGCGCGGCGTCGCCGACGGCCTGCAGATGGTGCACGACGTGCTCGTCGACCTCTGCGTCGAGTTCGTGAACTTCCTGCTGGTCACGCTGGTGACCGCGCTGCTCATGGCGCCGTTCACCGCCGGGGCCTCCTGGGCCGCCGGCGTGGGGCTGGCGGTGACCCGGGGCATGATCGCGGTGACCCGGGCGCTGAAGGTCATCCGCCCGCTCGCCACCCACCTGCAGAAGGTGATCAGGCTGCTCCAGCGGGTGCTGGTCTACCTGCGCAAGCTGCGCAGCCACCTCGACAAGCTGGTCGACAAGCAGAAGGCGCTGCGCAAGGGCGCGAAGTACGCCGACAAGCGGCGCGCCGCCGGCAAGGCCGACAAGTGGTACCACAAGGTCACCGACCCGGCGAAGGGCACCTACAAGCTGGGCAAGTCGGGCTCGCCGTTCGACATGAGCACCCTCGACCGGGCCGGCGCGCTGCGGGCGCACGGCCTCACCGACGGCGCTCGGGTGATCGCCCGCGACTGGGCCACCAACCTGCCGTGGAACGTGCCGAACTCCGTCGTGCACGGCGTCACCTGGGGCACCGTCGCGCTCACCTCCGGCCTCTCCGTGCCGGGCGCGGACCTGGTCAGCGACCAGATCGGCGAGAAGGTGCAGGACGGCGCCGACTGGATCGACCAGAATGTCTTCGGGCAGCCGCCGGCCGAACAGCCTGCGGGCCGGTAGCCCGTCGAGGAGGTAGCGCGTGACGTCAGGGGAACGGGGTCGGCTCGGTCGGTTCGCCGACGCGGTGCGGGGCGGCGCCCGCGCGGCCCGCGACAAGGCCCGCGAGCTGCGCGACGAGTTCCGCACCAGCGACGAGCCCGAGCGCGCCCTCGTCGCGCCGCTGCTGAGCGGGCAGGAGCTGCGCTACGTCGGGCTGGCCCCGGTCCGGGCGCCCGAGAACCACCGGGCGGGCAGCCAGCTGGCCGACCGGATGGCCGACGAGATGGCCGAGGCGCTCGATCCCCGGGCGCTGTTCGGGCTGCTCAACATCGTCAACCCGGTGGTCTGGGTGGACGCGGTGATGACGCCGGTGCGGCTGGCCGCCGGGGTGCTGCTGCTGCCCGGCAAGGCCGCCGCCCTCGCCGTCGGGCTGCCCGAGGAGGCGCCGCCGCAGTCTGGCCCGCCGCACCAGCCGGTACAGCGGGAGCCGTTGCCGCTGACCGAGGAGCAGGAGGCGTTCCGGGCGCTCTTCCGGCTCAGCCGGTACCGCCCGCTGGCCGACCAGCTCGCCGAGATCGCCTACCGCCGCCGCTACGTCTTCAGCGGCGACCTGGCCACCCTCGCCGGCAGCCTGCTGCTCTTCCTGGAGCGCTACAGCGGCACGCCGCTGGCGGTGACCGACACCCACCTGCACCTGCTGCGGATGGGGCGCCGGCCCGACGAGGGCCGACCCGACCGGCGCCAGCCGCGGGTGCTGTGGAGCGTGCACCGCAGCCGGGTGCTCCGGGTCGACTCGGAGCGCGGCACGGCGGGGCTGGTGCAGTTCCCGTCCACCATCTTCTTCGACGACGGGTCGTGGATCCGCATCGTCAACCCGGCGCTGCGCGACGACCAGTCCCGCTTCCTGACCGCGATCCGCGAGCTCCCCGGGCAGCGGCCGACGCCCTGACCCGGCCGAGCGCTCCGGCGGCGCCCGGCGGGGTCAGCTGTCGCGTTCGGGGTAGCCGACCGGCACCGACGACACGTCGTCCAGGGCGGTGGTGATCTCCTCGGGCAGCGTCATCCGCTCCACCTGGAGCGCACCGAGCAGCTGACCGACCGTGCGGGCGCCCAGGATCGGCGCGGTCACCCCGGGCCGGTCCCGGATCCAGGCCAGCGCCACCTCCGTCGGCGAGACGCCGAGCCCACCGGCGGCGGTGGCCACCGCCTCCACGATGCTGGAGCAGCGGGGCTCCAGGTAGGTGGCGACGAACCGCTCGAAGTGCGGCGAGGCGGCCCGGGAGTCCGCCGGGCGGCCGTGCCGGTACTTGCCGGTGAGCACCCCCCGACCGAGCGGCGACCACGGCAGCACGCCCAGCCCGAGCGCGTCGCAGGCGGGCAGCACCTCCCGCTCCACGCCGCGCTCCAGCAACGAGTACTCGACCTGCGCGGCCACCACCGGCGCCCGGCCCGGCCACGCGGTCTGCCAGGCCGCCGCACGGGCGGTCTGCCAGCCGGAGAAGTTCGACACCCCGACGTAGCGGACCCGACCGCTGGCCACCGCGTGGTCCAGCGCGGCCAGCGTCTCCTCCAGCGGAGTGTCCGGGTCGTAGCCGTGCACCTGGAACAGGTCGACGTGGTCGGTGCCGAGCCGGCGCAGGGACGCGTCCAGCGTCCGCAGCAGGTGCCCCCGGGAGCCGTCCCGGCGTCGGCCGCTGCCCGGCCGCAGCCCCGCCTTGGTGGCGATGAGCAGCTCGTCGCGGGGGACCAGGCTGCCGAGCAGCGACCCGATCACCGACTCGGCGTCACCGTCTCCGTAGACGTCGGCCGTGTCGATCAGGTTGCCGCCCGCGTCGAGGTAACTCTTCAGCTGGGCGGCCGCATCGTCGGCGTCGGTGTCCCGGCCCCAGGTCATGGTGCCGAGCGCGAGCCGCGAAACCGCCAGCCCGCTTCGGCCGAGCGGTCGCTGTTGCATGGGTGAACCTTATTTCGAACCTGCCGCAACCGATATCCTCGCTCCCGTCATGTTGCTCGGCTTCTGCCGGTGTTCCTGCCGCCCGGCTGCCGGAACCGCACCTCGCGGCCTTGCGGGTGAGCCGGTGATCGAGCCGACCGCCCGCATTGCGTAACCTGATGCGACCTGTGGTGCGGATGGGGGAGGACCAGTGCGACTCGGGCTCAGCCTCGGATACCAGACAGCGTGGAGCACGCCGGCGGACCACCTGGCCCTGGCCCAGGAGGCGGATCGGCTCGGCTACTCGGTGGTGTGGGCGGCGGAGGCGTACGGCTCCGACTCGCCCAGCATGCTCGCCTGGATGGCCGGCCAGACCGAGCGGATCGACGTGGGCAGCGCGGTGATGCAGATCCCCGGCCGCACTCCGGCGATGACCGCGATGACGGCGGCGACCATCGACGCCCTCTCCGGCGGCCGGTTCCGGCTCGGCCTGGGCGTCTCCGGCCCGCAGGTCTCCGAAGGCTGGCACGGTGTGCGCTTCGGCAAGCCGCTCGCGCGCACCCGCGAGTTCGTGGACATCGTGAAGCTCGCGATCGCCCGCAAGGAGGTCGCGTACGACGGCGAGTTCTACACCCTGCCGCTGCCCGACGGGCCGGGCAAGGCGCTGCGGTTGGGCTTCCACCCGCCCCGCGAGCACATCCCGATCTACCTGGCCGCGGTCGGCCCGAAGAACCTCGAGCTGGCCGGCGAGATCGCCGACGGCTGGCTGGCCGTCTTCTACGCCCCGGAGTTCGCCCAGGAGCAGCTCGACGCGGTCCGCGCCGGGCGGGCCCGGGCCGGCAAGGAGCTGGCCGGCTTCGACGTGGTGCCCTCGGTGCCGGTGGTGGTCGGCGACGACGTGGCCACCTGCGCCGAGCTGGTCCGCTGGTACGCCGCGCTCTACGTCGGCGGGATGGGCAGCCGGCAGCAGAACTTCTACAACCAGCTGGCCACCCGGATGGGCTACGGCGACGCCGCCAAGGAGGTCCAGGACCTCTACCTGGCCAAGCGGCAACGCGACGCGGCCGCCGCGGTGCCGATGGAGTTCATCGACCGCACCTCGCTGCTCGGCCCGAAGGAGCGCATCGCCGAGCGGATGCGGGAGTACGCCGCCGCCGGCGTCACCACGCTGTCGGTGACCCTGTTCGTGGCGGACCGGGACAGCGGCGTGCAGACGCTGCGTACCGTCGCCGAGGCGCTGGAGCTCTCCGGAGTCGGCGAGTGACCTGGGTCGAGGCCATCGTCCTGGGCATCGTCCAGGGGCTCACGGAATTCCTGCCGGTCAGCTCGTCCGGGCACCTGCGGATCACGTCGGCGATCTTCTTCGGCCGCGACGCCGGCGCGTCGTTCACCGCGGTGACCCAACTGGGCACCGAGGCGGCGGTGCTCATCTACTTCGCCAAGGACATCTGGCGGATCACCCGTACCTGGCTGCTCGGGCTGCGCGACCGTTCGGTGCGCTCCAGCCTGGACTACCGGATGGGCTGGTACGTCATCGTCGGCACCATCCCGATCGGCGCGTTCGGCTTCCTGTTCAAGGACCAGATCAAGACCGCCGGGCGCAACCTCTGGCTGGTGGCCACCACGCTGATCGTCTTCGCCTTCGTGCTGGCCTTCGCCGAGTACTGGGGTCGGCAGACCCGCACCCTGGAGAACTTCCGGATGCGCGACGGCGTGGTGATGGGCTTCGCCCAGGCCATGGCGCTGGTGCCCGGGGTGTCCCGGTCCGGCGGCACGCTCACCGCCGGACTGCTGCTCAACCTGACCCGGGAGGCGGCGGCCCGGTACTCGTTCCTGCTGGCCATCCCGGCGGTGGTGCTCTCCGGGGTGTTCAGCCTCGGTGACGTCTTCGAGCCGTCCGCGCCGGGCACCGCGGCCCCGACCGTCGCCATGCTGATCGTGGCCACGCTCATCGCGTTCGGCATCGGGTACGCGGCCATCGCCTGGCTGCTGCGCTACGTCGCCCACCACACCCTGTACGTCTTCGTGCTCTACCGGGTGGCGCTGGGCACTCTGGTCCTCGCCTTACTGATGACCGGCACGATCTCCGCCACCTGACCGGCTGCGAACACGCCGCTGGCCGGCACCCGTGTCAGGGTGCCGGCCAGCGGTCAGACCATTCTGTGGTTGTCAGCTGTTCCAGTGCTGGGCGACGAGGTCAGCGGCCTGCTGCTCCCACTGGGCGTAGGCGTCCGGGTAGGCCGACACCTGCACCGTCTGCGCGGCCTCGGTCAGCGGCATGTCCTGCCACCCGTCGACCTGCTTCAGACCCTTCTGGAACGCCATCGTCGAGTACTCAGGATCGGTGATTTGCTCCGGCGTACCCCAACCCGAGGAGGGGCGCTGCTGGAACAGACCCAGCGAGTCGTGGTCGTTGGCGTCGCCGAGGTGGCCCAGGTTCTCCAGCTTCGACTCCTGCAGCGACGTGGCGATCGAGATGACCGCGGCCCGCTCGTCCAGACCCGACTTCTTCGTCCCGGCGATGATCGCCTTCACATTCTTGGTCTGCTCGTCGTTCAGGTCGATACGGGACTGCTCGCCCTGCACGCCGTGCGGGATCAGCTTCGCCTTGTCCACACCCGGCTTGTCCACCTGCACCACCGCAACGGGCTTGGCGTCCACGGCCGGCGCGGCGGCGTGAGCGGCGACGGGGCCGGCGAAGATGCCACCGGCGAAAGCCAGACCAGCAACACTCAGAACGCTCTTACGCATGATCGTATTCATCAGGAAAGCTCCAATTCGGGGGTAGACACCCACAGCCGATAGGGGTCGGCACAGTGCGCGGGTGTGCAGCACCTCGACAGGCGCTCATGCAAACAAGGGGAAAGTCATTTCGGCCGGGCCACACGACAGGGGCTCATCGGCCAGGGGGGTCCGACGTGCGAGGCGGGGGCCTCACGGGTGCCGGGTCCAGGTGTAACGACCGGCTGCCCACCATCATTCCGGGGGCCAGGCCACCGTCGGCGACCGGATGAACCGGCCTGCGGGCGGGGCTGCTACCTCGGCCGTCGGGGATGTTCAACGACGCCCGGCCGCCCACCATTCCGGGCCCGGGATGCCCCCGGTCACACCGCAAATCGCCCAGATGTGCCCAGCTGGCACGGGTCGCAACGGGCCTCGGCCTGCCGCAGGAGGCATGCATGTCGGCTCGACGCCAGCCCTCGCAGATTGCGCCCCGGAAACCGGACAATCAGCCCACACGGCACCGGCCGGTCTCGGCCTGTCGCGCACGCGTCCGCGCGCGCGAGCACCCCGCCGATACGGTCCGGGCCGGTGGCCGGCCCGCCGAGCCCACGCCAGCGCCAGTACCGGCGACCGCCCCGGGATCACTGAAATCGGGGTGACGAAGCCACCGGGACAGGCCGACATCAGTGAGCCCGAGTTGGTCAAACCTGACGGACCCGCCCGATCGACTCCAGATCGCCCATCGCAGCACCAACCCAGCCTGGACACCGCCGTGTCGGGCGAGACAGAACGGACCATGGGGGGTCCGACTGCGGGGACCTCCGTCGGGCACCGGGCAAGGGCCCGAAGCGCGTGCAATGCGTACGCTCGGCGAGCGCGGCCGGTCGGGCAGGTCGGCGAGGTCATAGGGTGGTCCCCGTGGCGACCCTTCTGCTTCTGCGACACGGCCGGACGACCGCGAACGCCGACGGCGGCCTGGCCGGTCGGCAACCGGTCGAGCTGGACGAGACCGGTAGGTCGCAGGCCGCCGCGGTGGGTGAGCGGCTGCGCGGCCTGCCGCTGGCCGCCGTGGTGACCAGCCCATTGATCCGGTGCCGGCAGACGCTGGAGCTGGCGCTGCCCGACGCGACCCCGGCCGTCGAGGAGGGGCTGATCGAGTGCGGCTACGGCAGCTGGGAGGGGCAGCCGCTGAAGAAGCTGGCCAAGGAGCCGCTCTGGCCGGTGGTCCAGCAGCATCCCAGTGCCGCGGTCTTCCCGCAGGGTGAGGCCATGGCCGCGATGGCGGCCCGCGCGGTGGCGGCGGTGCGCTCCTGGGACGCCCGGGTCACCGCCGAGCACGGGCCCGAGGCGGTCTGGCTGGCCTGCAGCCACGGCGATGTGATCAAGGCCATCGTGGCCGACGCGCTCGGCGTACACCTGGATCTCTTCCAGCGGATCGTCGCGGACCCGGCATCGGTGACCGCGATCCGCTACACCCCGCTGCGACCGTTCCTGGTCCGGCTCAACGACACCGGCGGCGACCTGACCGGTCTGGTCCCGGCGCCGCGCAAGCGCCGCCGGCGGGCCCCCCGGCCGACCGACTCAGACGCCGCGGTGGGCGGCGGCGCCGGTGCGGCCCGCTGAACCCCGCGGGCGGCGCCGAGCCGACCCCGAGGCCGGCGGGGTCGCCACGCCCGACCGGGTCCGGCGGTACGGCGGGCGCGCCGGCCGGGCGGCGATTCGGGTCGGTGGGGTGCGCGACGCCATGACGGGCCGGATAGGGTCGTGGGTATGACCCACCAGGTGCACGCCTTCGAGCCGCCGGAGCGGTTCGTCGCCGGGACCGTCGGGCCGCCGGGGGAGCGCACGTTCTTCCTCCAGGCGCGCGGCGGCGGCCGGCTGGTCAGCGTCGCGCTGGAGAAGGTCCAGGTGTCCCTGCTCGCCGAGAAGCTCGAGGAGCTGCTCACCGAGGCGCAGCGCCGCTTCGGGGTCGATCTGCCCGAGGTGCCCGCCGTGATCGGCGACAACGAGCCGCTGGACACGCCGGTCGACGAGGAGTTCCGCGTCGGCACCCTCGGGCTGGCCTTCGACGTCGACAGCGCCACCGTGGTGATCGAGGCGATCGCCGCCGGGGAGGCGGAGGCCGAGGTCGAGCTGGGCGAATCCGACGACGACGATGACGACGATGACGACGACGAGGAGCCGGACGAGGACCTCGACCGGCTGCGGGTGCGGCTCACCCCGCAGGCGACCCGCGAGTTCATCGAGCGGGCCCGGCGGGTGGTCAACGCCGGTCGACCGCCCTGCCCGCTCTGCGGCCAACCGCTGGATCCCGCCGGGCACCTCTGCCCGCGGCACAACGGTTACCACCGGTGACGTCGTCCGGCATCCAGCCCCGACAGGACGGCAGCGCCGCACTCCGGCTGCTGCGTGACGGCGAGCTCGCCCTGGAGGGCCGGCTGGTCGACGCGTCGAACACCACCCTGCGCGGGGTGCTGACCCTGGACGACCTCAGCGCCCGCTGCGTCTACAAGCCGGTGCGGGGCGAACGCCCGCTCTGGGACTTCCCTGACGGCACCCTCGCCGGCCGGGAGGTCTCGGCCTACCTGGTCTCCCGGGCCTCCGGCTGGGATCTGGTGCCGCCGACGGTGCTGCGCGACGGCCCGTTCGGGCCGGGGTCCTGCCAGCTCTGGATCGACGAGCCGGAGGAGGCCGAGCCGCTGGTCGGGTTCGTACCGGCCGACGAGTTGCCGCCACGCTGGTTCCCGATCGCGGCCGCCCGCGACGACGACGGCACCCCGTACGCGCTGGCCCACGCCGACGATCCCCGGCTGGCCCGACTCGCGGTCCTCGACGCCGTGATCAACAATGCCGACCGCAAGGGTGGGCACGTGCTCGTCGGGCCGGACGACCGGATCTACGGCGTCGATCACGGGGTGAGCTTCCACGTCGAGGGCAAGCTGCGCACGGTGCTCTGGGGCTGGGCCGGCCGGCAGCTGCCGCCGGACGCGACGCAGATGCTCGACGCGCTCGCCGGCCAGGTCACCGGCCCGCTCGGCGCCGAACTCGACGACCATCTGACGATCAGCGAGATCGCCGAGCTGGCCGCCCGCATCGACCGGCTGCGCGACACCGGCCGGTTCCCGCTGCCGTCGGAGGGCTGGCCGGCGGTGCCCTGGCCGCCGATGTGAGCTGAGCGGCCCCGCCTCGACCTGCTGTCATGTTGATCACCTGTGGGGGCGGCCGCCCGGCTCCGGCCGGCTGGTTAGGCTGGCGGTCATGGAAGCGTGGACGGGACACGAGGTGCCGCGGCTGCCGGGTAGCGGCCGGCCGCTGGAGTTGTACGACTCGGCGCGGCAGGGCGTGCACCCGAGCGATCCGACGGACGTGGCGCGGATGTACGTCTGCGGCATCACCCCGTACGACGCGACCCACCTCGGCCACGCCGCCACCATGATCACCTTCGATCTGGTGCAGCGGATGTGGCTGGACGCCGGGCGTCCGGTCCGCTACGTGCAGAACGTCACCGACATCGACGACCCACTGCTGGAGCGGGCCGCCCGCGACGGCGAGGACTGGGTGGTCCTGGCGATGCGCGAGACGGCGCTGTTCCGCGAGGACATGGAGGCGCTGCGGATCATCCCGCCGGAGCACTACGTGGGCGCCGTGGAGTCGATCCCGGACATCGCCGAAAAGGTCCAGCTGCTGCTCAAGGACGGCGCCGCCTACCGCCTCGACGACGGCACCGGCGACGTCTACTACGACATCTCCGCCACGCCCCGCTTCGGCTACGAGTCGAACCTGAGCCGGGAGGAGATGCTGAAGATCTTCCCGGAGCGCGGCGGTGACCCGGACCGGGCCGGCAAGCGCGACCCGCTCGACCCGCTGCTCTGGCGCGGCACCCGCGAGGGTGAGCCGTCCTGGCCGGGCGGCGACCTCGGGCCGGGTCGCCCGGGCTGGCACATCGAGTGCGCGGTGATCGCGCTGAACCTGCTGGGCAACCAGATCGACGTGCAGGGCGGCGGCAACGACCTGCTCTTCCCGCACCACGAGGCGTCCGCGGCGCACGCCGAGCGGCTGACCGGCGAGGCGCCGTTCGCCCGGCACTACGTGCACGCCGGCATGATCGGGCTGGACGGCGAGAAGATGTCGAAGTCCCGGGGCAACCTGGTCTTCGTCTCCCGGCTGCGCGCCGACCGGGTCGACCCGATGGCGGTCCGGTTGGCGCTGCTGACCGGGCACTACCGCAGCGACCGCACCTGGACCGACGAGTTGCTGAGCGCGGCGCAGCAGCGGCTGAACCGCTGGCGGCGGGCCGCCGCCGCGCCCGCAGGGCCGTCCGAGGCCGAGCTGCTGGCCGCCGTACGTGACCGGCTCGCCGACGACCTGGACAGCCCGGGCGCCCTGGCGGTGGCCGACGCCTGGGCCGAGCAGGCCCTCGCCGGCACCGGCGACGACTCCACCGCCCCCGCCCTCTTCGCGAAGACGGTAGACGCCCTCCTCGGCATCCGCCTCTAACCCCCGCCCCCACCCCGCCCACCCCTGCCCACCCCTGTCC
Source organism: Micromonospora sp. NPDC051006 (assembly GCF_044456245.1). Classification (NCBI taxonomy): domain Bacteria; kingdom Bacillati; phylum Actinomycetota; class Actinomycetes; order Micromonosporales; family Micromonosporaceae; genus Micromonospora; species Micromonospora sp. NPDC051006. The sequence continues at coordinate 194,975 of NZ_JBITFP010000006.1, read as the reverse complement.
CGGGTCGATCATGCAGTTGTGGTGCCTCGCGAAAGGCACGACGGTGGGCAATCCGCCCACCACAACTGCATGATCGCCAGCCTGGGCCGGGTCGCCCGGATGGGGCGGTCAGCCGAGGACGAGCCCGGGGTCGGGTTCCGGGTCGGCGGCCGGGGCCGGGATCTTGTACTCCTCGGTGAGGGTGGTCATCGGGCCGGGCCAGGTGGCCTGGGCGACCTCGATCGGTTTGTGGGCACCGTCGTAGGCGACGTGCAACAGGTGCAGCACGGGGGTGTCGGGGCGGATCTGCAGCGTCTCCGCCTCCTCCCGGCTGGGCTGGCGGGCGCTGATCGTGTCGGTCGCCGAGACGTAGCGCCGGCCGGTGGCCTCCTCGGCCTCCTGGTAGAGCGGCCGGCCGAACGCCTCGGCCCGCTCCAGTGTGGTGCCGGCGGTGTCGCTGGGCATGAACCAGGAGGCGCCCACCTCGACGGGGGAGTCCTCGGTGCGGACCAGGTGCCGCCGGCAGAGCAGGTCGGTGCCGTCGGCCACGCCGAACGCGTCGGCCACCTCCGCCGGGGCCGGGGCCCGGCCGACGGAGACGAGCTGCTGCCGGTACCGGGCGGCCAGGTCGGTGTGGTAGCCGCGGAAGCCGCCGTAGCGTCCACGGGAGAGCCGGTTGAGCCGCCGCCGGGTGCCGCGGACGTACGTACCGGAGCCCGGCTTGGTGATGAGGATGCCCTCGACCCGCAGCTGGTCGACGGCGCGCTGCACGGTCTGCTTCGCCACGCCGAACATCTCGGCGATGGCCGGGATGGACGGCAGGCGCTCGCCCGGCCCCCAGTCGCCGCGCCGCACCTGGGCCTTGAGCTGCGCGGCGATCTGCCGGTGCGGGAACTCGGCAGCGCCCGGATTGATCTGCATCCCCGCCTCCTTGATCACATCTAGGTTCCTAGGATGCCGTAGAGGGTGTGTCGGCGCCACCCGGACACGCACACGAAAAGGCCGGGCCCGGACATCCGTCCGGGCCCGGCCGAGGCAGGGGAGAGGCGCTACCAGGAGCCGGCGGTCGGGCCGGCCGACCCGCCACGGCGGCGCAGGTACTTCTCGAACTCCTGAGCGATCTCGTCACCGGTCAGCGGGGTGATGCCCGCGTCGCCGACCCGTTCCTCCAGCTCGCGGACGTATTCGCCGAGCTCCGCGTCCTGCTCGGCGGCGCTGCGCACCCGCTGCTCCCACTCGGCGGCCTCCTCGGCCAGGTCGGCCATCGGCACCGGCAGATCCAGCACCTCCTCGACCCGGTGCAGCAGCGCCAGGGTGGCCTTGGGGCAGGGCGGGTTGTTGGCGTAGTGCGGCACGTGCACCCAGAACGAGACGGCGTCGACCTCGGCGCGGCTGCAGGCGTCGTGCAGCACGCCGACGATGCCGGTCGGGCCGTCGTAGCGGGTGGGGGTGAGCTGGTAGCGCTCGGCGGCCTGCGCGTCTGAGGCGCTGCCGCTGATCGGCAGCGGCCGGGTGTAGGGCACGTCGGCCAGCAGCGCGCCGAGCAGCACCACCCGCTCGACCTCCAGGCTGTGGCAAATCTCCAGCACCTGCTCGCAGAAGGTGCGCCACCGCATGCTCGGCTCGATGCCGCGGATCAGCACCACGTCGCGTTCGGTGCCCTCGGGGCTGGCCACCATGAAGCGGGTGGTCGGCCACTCGACCCGGCGGGTCTCGCCCTCGGCCATGGTGATGGTCGGACGGCTGACCTGGAAGTCGTAGAAGTCCTCCGGGTCGAGCTCGGTGACCTGCCGGGCCTGCCAGACCTGCTCTAGGTGCTCGACGGCCGCGGTGGACGCGTCCGCGGCGTCGTTCCAGCCCTCGAACGCGGCGATGGCCACCGGGGAACGCAGCACCGGCAGTCCGTCGAACTCCGTCACGCCGTCACCTCACCCTGCTCGTGGCGGGCGGCGGCGGGGTCGAGCCCGGTCGTCCGCCCCTGGTGCACGGTGGCGTCCCTGTTCTCCTTCACGTCCGTCAGCCTACGTGCCGGGCCGGGATGCGGCCCGTCGGCCGCGCCGTTCAGACGCCCGGACAACCGGGGCACCGACGGCGCAACCGGACAACGTGATCCCGCTGACACAATGTGGGACGCCGGGCGGGAGGCGGTCGCTGCGGCGGAGGTCGCACTAACCTGAAGCCGTGCGGACTTCGTTGCTCGACGTGCTGGCCGATCGGATCCTCATCGCCGACGGGGCGATGGGCACCATGTTGCAGGCCGCCGACCTGACGCTGGACGACTTCGACGGGTTGGAGGGGTGCAACGAGATCCTCAACGTCACCCGCCCCGACGTGGTGCGCGGCGTGCACGACGCCTACCTGGCCGCCGGCGCGGACTGCGTGGAGACCAACACCTTCGGCGCCAACCTGGCCAACCTCGGCGAGTACGACATCCCGCACCGCATCCGGGAGCTCTCCGAGGCGGGCGCCCGGATCGCCCGGGAGGCCGCCGACGCGGCCGCCACGCCGGAGCGGCCCCGGTTCGTGCTCGGTTCCATCGGGCCGGGCACCAAGCTGCCCACCCTGGGCCACGCCGCCTACGCCACCCTGCGCGACGCTTATCAGGAGAACGCCGCCGGCCTGATCGTCGGCGGGGCGGATGCGCTGATCATCGAGACCTGCCAGGACCTGCTCCAGGTCAAGGCGGCGGTGGTCGGGTCGAAGCGGGCGATGGCCGAGCTGGGGCAGTCGGTACCGATCATCTGCCACGTTGCCGTGGAGACCACCGGCACCATGCTGGTGGGCAGCGAGATCGGCGCGGCGCTGGCGGCCATCGAGCCGCTCGGGGTCGACCTGATCGGGCTGAACTGCTCGACCGGCCCGGCGGAGATGAGCGAGCACCTGCGCTACCTGTCGCAGCACTCGCGGATCCCGCTGTCGGTGATGCCCAACGCCGGCCTGCCCGTGCTGACCGCGGACGGGGCCTACTTCCCGCTCACCCCGGTCGAGCTGGCCGACGCGCTGGAGCGGTTCATCACCGAGTACGGCGTGGGCCTGGTCGGCGGCTGTTGCGGCACCACCCCCGAGCACATCCAGGTGCTGGCCGAGCGGCTGCACGGGGTCACCGCGGCGGCGCGTGAGCCGCGGCACGAGGCCGGCGTCTCGTCGGTCTACCACCCGGTGCCGTTCGCCCAGGACGCCTCGGTGCTGATGGTGGGGGAGCGGACCAACGCCAACGGCTCCAAGGCGTTCCGCGAGGCCATGCTGGCCGAGGACTGGCGGGCCTGCGTCGAGATCGCCCGCAGCCAGGCGCGCGACGGCTCGCACTTGCTCGACCTGTGCGTCGACTACGTCGGCCGCGACGGCACCCTGGATATGCGGGAGCTGGCCGGCCGGTTCGCCACCGCGTCGACGCTGCCGATCATGCTGGACTCCACCGAGCCCGCGGTGGTCGAGGCCGGGCTGGAGATGCTCGGCGGCCGGTGCGTGGTCAACTCGGTGAACTTCGAGGACGGCGACGGCCCCGACTCCCGCTACGCCCGGGTGATGCCGGTGGTCAAGGAGCACGGCGCGGCGGTGGTGGCGCTGCTCATCGACGAGGAGGGCCAGGCCCGGACCAAGGACTGGAAGGTACGCGTCGCGGCCCGGTTGATCGACGACCTGACCGGCCGGTGGGGGCTGGACCGCTCCGACATCCTGATCGACGCGCTGACCTTCCCGATCGCGACCGGCCAGGAGGAGACCCGCCGCGACGGCATCGAGACGATCGAGGCGATCCGGGAGATCGCCGGGCGCTACCCGGGGGTCAACTTCACCCTCGGCATCTCGAACGTGTCGTTCGGGCTGAACCCGGCGGCCCGCCAGGTGCTCAACTCGGTCTTCCTGCACGAGTGCGTACAGGCCGGCCTGACCTCGGCGATCGTGCACGCCAGCAAGATCCTGCCGATGTCGAAGATCCCCGACGAGCAGCGCGAGGCGGCCCTCGACCTGGTCTACGACCGGCGCCGCGAGGGCTACGACCCGGTGCAGCACTTCATCGAGATCTTCGAGGGGGTCGACGCCGCGTCGGCGCGGGCCGGCCGGGCCGAGGAGTTGGCCGCTCTGCCGCTGGACGAGCGGCTGAAGCGGCGGATCATCGACGGCGAGCGCAACGGTCTGGAGGCCGACCTCGACGCCGCGATGGCCGGGGGCCGCAGTCCGTTGTCGATCATCAACGACATCCTGCTCGACGGGATGAAGGTGGTCGGTGAACTGTTCGGCTCCGGGCAGATGCAGCTGCCGTTCGTGCTCCAGTCCGCCGAGGTGATGAAGACCGCGGTGGCCTACCTGGAGCCGCACATGGAGACCGCGGAGGACGGCGGCAAGGGTCGTATCGTCCTGGCCACCGTGCGCGGCGACGTGCACGACATCGGCAAGAACCTGGTCGACATCATCCTGTCCAACAACGGCTACGAGGTGGTGAACATCGGCATCAAGCAGCCGATCAACGCCATCCTGGAGGCCGCCGAGGAGCACCGCGCCGACGCGATCGGGATGTCCGGCCTGCTGGTCAAGAGCACGGTCATCATGAAGGAGAACCTCGCCGAGATGGCCTCGCGCGGGGTCGCGGAGCGCTGGCCGGTGCTACTGGGCGGCGCCGCGCTGACCCGGGCGTACGTTGAGGACGACCTGCGGTCGATGTTCCCCGGGCAGGTGCACTACGCGCGCGACGCGTTCGAGGGGCTGTCGCTGATGGACCGGGTGATGACCGCCAAGCGTGGCGGCGCGCCGGTGGTCGACCCGGAGCGGGAGGCGGCGCTGGCGGCCCGGCGGGCGCGGCGTGAGCGGCAACGGGCGGTGGTCACCGAGTCGTTGCCGGAGTTGCACGACTCCTCCGTCCGTTCGGACGTGGCCGGTGATGTTGAGGTGCCCACCCCGCCGTTCTTCGGCAGCCGGGTGGTCAAGGGCGTGCCGCTGGCCGACTACGCGGCGCTGCTGGACGAGCGGGCCACCTTCCTTGGTCAGTGGGGTCTGCGCGGCTCCCGGGGCGGTCAGGGACCGTCCTACGAGGAGCTGGTGGAGACCGAGGGCCGGCCGCGGCTGCGCTACTGGCTGGACCGGCTGATCTCCGACCAGGTGCTCGAGGCGGCGGTGGTCTACGGGTACTTCCCCGCCTACAGCGAGGGCAACGACCTGGTGGTGCTGGACGAGAACGGGCACACCGAGCGGGCCCGGTTCTCCTTCCCCCGGCAGCGGCAGGAGCGCCGGCTGTGCCTGGCCGACTTCTTCCGCCCGCGCGGCGAGCAGCTGGACGTGGTGGCGTTGCAGCTGGTCACCGTCGGCCAGCCGGTCAGCGAGTACGCGGCGAAGCTCTTCGCCCGCAACGAGTACCGCGACTACCTGGAGGTGCACGGGCTCTCCGTGCAGCTCACCGAGGCCCTCGCGGAGTACTGGCACCGGCGGATCCGCGCCGAGCTGACCCTGCCCGGCGGCCGTACGATCGCGCAGGACGACCCGGCGGACCTGGCCGGCCTGCTGCGCAACGACTACCGGGGCTGCCGGTACGCGTTCGGCTACCCGGCCTGCCCGGATCTGGAGGACCGGGCGAAGATCGTGGATCTGCTCGGGTCGGAGCGGATCGGGGTGGAGCTGTCCGAGGAGTTCCAGCTGATGCCGGAGCAGGCCACCGACGCCATCGTGGTGCACCACCCGGAGGCGAGCTACTTCAACGCCAAGTAACGGGCGCAGGTGCCCTGACCTGCGCCTGAGGTCGTCCGGAAAGCCGTTGAACCATGATCATGCCGTCTCCAGGCCGTCAACGGCTTCCGGGCCGTCCTTGGCGGCCTGGTCCTCGCCGAACGCGGTGTCGATGGCGCGGCGCCCTCGGTCCTCGCTGGTCGGTAGGAGATGCGTGTAGGTCGGCAGGGCGGCCGACACGCCTACGCCGGCGGCTGGCGCGGAAGCGGGAAGCCCAGGGGCCGCCGCAGAACGACGGACCGTTGACCGGTGCTGTGGTGGGCCGGCAGCCGGCCGGGCCGCGCGGCCACGAGTCCGCGCGGCGCAGGGAAGCGCACGCTGGCCGCGTCGGCGAGCTGGCGGCGGTCGCGGGGTTGCGGCTATTGCGCCTCCGGCGGGGGCGCTCGGGCTCCGAGATGGTTGCAACCCGTCGGCGGGTTGCGGTCCGTTAGTGGTTGCGCGAGCTATCCCGCCTGCCGTCGACCCGGGCAAGCCGAGCAGACCACCGCCCGACCCGCCAGCGTCCGACCGTGCGTCAAGGCCGTCTTGACGTGGCGGGCCGGGCGGCGGCCCGCTCCCCAGGAGGGCGGGGTCGACGGCAGACGAGATGGCAGAACCCGGGCTGCTGCCGTGTTGACTGGCCGGCCGCAATGCGGGGGCTCAATTAGTCATCCGCATGTACCAGACTGCCGTCGAGACCGGCTCGAAGCCGAGTCGCTGATACAGGGGCAGGCCAGCCGGGGTTGCGACGAGCGTGGCGATGCGGTCCGGGTGCGCGGCCAGCATAGCGTTCATGACCGCCCGCCCGAGGCCGGTGGAGCGATACTCTGAGAGCGTCGTGAGCCAGTAGATCCCCACAGCGTCGCCATCGTCGTAGGTATATCCAGCCGCCGCTGGCACACCGTCCCGCCGCGCCAGCCACACCTGCCATCCGGGCAACTGGAGCACCTGTGGCGGAAGCGCCTGCCCGGGGGTAAAGGGCTGAAGGTGGCGCAGCGGAAAGCCATCCACGATGACCTGTTCAGCCTGTTCCAGACCTGGCCGGTCGAGTACGGACACCACTGACACGCCGTCCGAGTCGAACGGCCTCACAGGGGCGGGCGGGCGAATCATGACTGGCATACGCAGGACGGTGGTTTCGACGGGCGCGGTAACGTCGGGTACTCCAAAGGGATCCTCTACCACGGTGCGTCCGGGCAGGCCAGGCGCCGCGACCAGCGCGGTCAGGTTGGCTTCTGGCAACCGGCGCAGAGCGAGGACGCGGGTACTACCCGACGTCCGCACCGCGAGGACGCCCTGGGGGACAGGGACGAACTGGCCAAGGCTGGCCCACATCCCGGCCGCGTTGGTGGAGTAAACATCAATCCTGGTCATTGGGGTGATAGTGCCAGAAGCCCAAGTGTGGTGGCGACGCCGACGGCGAAGCTGGCGGTAAGCCGGATGTAGGTGTCGCCGTTGCGCAGATGGGCCAGGGCGAGCAGGCGTCTGCCGACCTGGGTCGAGGCGCCGCTTTCGGGATCGGTGCTGGTTGCGGTGCGCGCGGATGAGGTCGGCGAGGTGGTGCAGGGTGCGGCTGGTCAGAGGGATCGTGGAGGGGGCAGACAGCACGAGCGAGCCTCCCGGCCCGGGGATCGGACCTTGGTCGCCTGTTGTCTTGCCCGCAGCCTCGCCTCATCGATCTCCAGGCTTGCCGCACCACCTGAGCTGCAAGATCAGCTTGGGAAAGGCTCGCTTCTGCCCGATAAGCGGTGATATTACGTTTTGTGTCTGTGGGTGGGCACGCCGGAAGCGGGTGGAATACGGTACCCGAGTGGTTGTCCTGAGACTCGAACCGATGACCGACGAGCAGTACCGGCTGTATCGGCAGCGGGCGGAAGCAAGTTACGCGCAGAACATTGCGACCTCCGGCGCGATGCCAGTGCCCGAGGCTTCGGAGAAAGCTCGGCAGGACTACAACCAACTCTTACCTGATGATCTGGACACAGAGGGTCATCATCTCTGGACGGCCTATGACGACGATGTTGAAATTGGCATGCTATGGCTGCAAATAGAACGGAAGTCGGACGGGCTGCACGCTTTTGGCTATGACTTCGAGGTGCGCCCGGAATTGCGTCGGAAGGGCTACGGCCGAGCAATCATGCACGCGGCCGAGGAGGTTTGTCGGCAGCTGGGCGTTGTGTCCGTCGGTCTGAGCGTCTTTGGGTTCAATCTCGGGGCTCGCACGCTTTACGAACAAATGGGCTTCGAGGTCGCCACCATCCATATGCGCAAGCGATTGTGACCAGGCAGCGACTCAGACACGTTTCCGGCTACCGACCAGTGCCCTTGGCCTCGCTGAACGGTCAGGGCGCATTTAAGAGGGAGTCCGCCTGCCACTGGGCACCTGCCATTCCCACTCGGAGTACTTCTGTAACGACGAGTGGCCAGCGGGGTATAGGTGCGAGGACGTGGTTCCCGTCCCACTGCCCCTATGAGTGGTCCACGTTGGGCGGGAAGGTCAGGCGCCAGGGTTGTAGGTTCTGCGCTGCTTGCGCGCACCGGTACCGTGACCGTTCATGCGTATTCGATTCGGTGGTCAGCAGGACATGGTTGGGCTCGCTCGCGTCCACTTGGCGACGCGGCAAGCTACCTACCGAGGGTTGCTACCTGACGAGGTGTTGGACGCTATGACACCAGAATCGTTGACGGCCTGGTGGCATGAGTATCTGGCGCAGGCACCCAAGCCGAACACTCTGTTGGTGGCCGATGTCGACGGTACTCCACAAGGATTTGCTCTCCTGCAGAAGGCTGGCCAGCGGGGCGAGGTCTTCGCCATCCATGTGCACCCGCAGGCGCAGGGGCAGGGCGTCGGACGGCGCCTGATGGAGCAAGGCCTCGGTGTGCTGCGTTCGTGGGGATGCGATCAAGCCCTGCTGTGGGTACTAGCCGACAACCATGGCGCCCAGGGCTTCTACCGAAAGCTCGGGTGGACGCCCATCCCCGAGGGCTCTCGTATCGAGGACATCGACGGTGCCCTGGTCGCGGAGGTCTGCTACGAGTTGCCGCTCACTCAGGCAATGGAGCATTTGCCGTGATAGACCTGGTCACGGCAAGTGGGACGTAGCGCGTGTCGACATAGTACGAGGTCCCGGTAGAACAGCAGTCGACCAAGATCCGATACCCCAACCGGGAACCTCGCTGTGCTGTCTCAGACGTCCACGATCCCGCTGTCCAGCCGGACCCCGCACCACCTGGCCGACCTCATCCCCGCTGAGCGCGCCCGGCGTCGAGGCCGGTGGTGGTGCCTCGACCTCGTCCTACACCACGTCGAGAGCCGCCGAAACCCAAGATGACAAGGGCTCAGTGTGGGCCCTCAGGCCGATCCGCTGGTGGCGGGGTAGCGCTCTCAGTTCCGGTGGTGGCGGGGTAGCGCTCTCAGTTCCGGTTCAACGTCTGAGTTGAGCGTTGGCGTCCGAGCGCGTCGATTGGTTGAATTCGTCTGTCCTCGCCCAAGGCGGGGTGGCTCCGGATGACCACGTCCGCAAGGTGGAGAGGGTGGCAGCCCGTTCAAGCCGGGCCGAGTCCGGGGAGCCCCGCCGGTTGCGGGGCTCCCAAGCCTCGCAACGAGCAGGTCAGCCGATGCCAAGCTCGGGCAACTGGACCTCGGCGCAGGGATCGACTGTGATCAGTCGGTCGATTACCGCGGTTCTCATGATCGCTCGCTTGGTCGCCCAAATTGGTCGGATCGACGACACGGAGACGCTCAGGCCAAGCCCGCTTACGAATGCTGTAGCTCGGAGTGGCGCAGTTGCCCAATCGGGCGGGCACCCAGCGCGGGATAGAAGTGCGTCGTCAACTGTGGCCGGTGCGCGCGGCGGTGTTCGGACGGCGCAGCGCCGGGCGTCCCGGTTCCCGGCTCACCCGATCTTCACGCCCCGCGACTCTCACTGTCCGGCCGAGGAATCTCCCCCCGGCCGGGTGTTGGCCCGCTCCGCCGGAGGGCCGGGGGGCGCGCGCCAACCCCTGGCGGACATGGGCTTCTGCCTCACTCGTTATGCCAGCTCCGCCGTAGAAGCGATGGCTGGGCCTGGCTCGCCGGGCGGACGGCCATCCTGTTGATCACTCGCATCATTCGTGCTGATGCGCACTTGATGCCGATTCAGGCCACTATGCCCAGAATTAGCCTTACGATGAGGTCTCTATGGAGGTGAAGGACCATGCCGATCTATATCGCGTTGCTGAACTGGACCGATCAGGGGATCCGAAACTACAAGGACACCGCGAAGCGCGCCGACGCCTTCGCGACAGCGACCGAGAATGTCGGAGCGGATCTCCAAAAGCTTTACTGGACCGTCGGTCCGTACGACCTCGTGGCCGTCGTCGAGGCGCCCGACGACGAAACCGCCGCCGCGGCGCTCCTGCAGCTCGGCGGGGCGGGCAACGTGCGTACCACGACGCTGCGGGCCTTCGGTCGAGAGGAGATGGAACGCGTCATCGGCAAAACCGCTGGCTAAGGGCTGTCGAGCACGGTCAACCTGTTCAGTACAGAATTGTCTGCGCCCTCCTGATTGAATTTCCACCGCTTGAGCGTTTCGGGCGGGTAACGGCGCTCGTCGCCGTCGACCTCCTCGTGGTGCCCTAAACAAAGCAAGAGAAGGTTGGCGAAAACGCACCTGGCCTGTGAGCAGGGCCAGAAGGTCCTGTCGATGGTCGTGACCGCGGGGCACTGCGGTGACAGTCGGCAGTTCATCCCGGTCCTGCGCCGCGTCCGGGTCGCCCGCGCGATGCCGTTCTCGACGGCGTGGCGTAGCCGGTAGAAGTCTCGGTCGAAGGCGGGTGGGCGTCCGCCGCGGGAGCCTTTGGCTTTGCGGTGGTCGTCCTAGTCCTACTTGCTCGGGATGCAGGCCTTGATACCGCGCGTCCGCAGGTAGCGGCGGTTGCCGCGGCTGGTGTAGGCCTTGTCGGCCAGGACCACATCGGAACAGGTCCGGAGCCGGCCCACCCCGAGGCGTCTCAAACGCCACCGCGGCGTCGCCGCCCGATACGACAAGTTGGCCGTCCGCTTCCAAGCCGTCCTCACCATCACCGAGTGGCTCTGACCTGCTTGTGAAACACCCCTTAGTCGGCAGGCCTCGGCGAACTTGCGCACAACATTGTCATGCCGATTGAACATGCTGGGACCGGATAGGCGGGTGCGCGGGTGGCTCCACCGGGTCGTCGCCGGTGACGAATGCGCGGCGGGGATCCTGCAGCGAGGCCAGCGAGACGATGTCGCGGCCGAACACCGCGGCGGTCAGCCAGACCGCCAGCACCCGGGTCTTCCGTTCCCAGCTCGGTACGGCGAGGACGTGGTACCCCCGGTGCATCAGCCAGGCCGGCAGCCCCTTGATAACGATGCCTCGGTACTGGAAGATGCCCCGACCGAGGCCCAGCGTGGCGACGGTGCCGAGGCTGTGGTGCACATACTGCTTCGCCTTCCGCCCGCGGAGGGTGGCCACGATGTTCCTCGCCAGAAGCTTTCCCTGCCGCACGGCGTGCTGGGCGTTCGGCACCGTCACGGCGCCGGGTCGGCTCACGGCAAGGTCCGGAATCGCCGCGTCGTCGCCGGCACCCCAGGCGTCCGGCACTGGTTCGCTCTCGGTGCCGACCCGCAGGTCGGCTCGGACGATCAGCATCCCGCGCCCGTCGATGGGCAGATCGGTGTGGCTACGCACCATCGGATTGGCGGCGTTGCCGACGGTCCACACGATCAGGTCGGAGTCGAACTCCTCCCCGGTCGACAGCACCACGTGACCGTCGCGGGCGGAGATCAATTGTGCATTGAGGTGTATGTGTGCCCCGCGCTTCTCCAGCGACCGCACTACCCATTGCCCGGGTCCGTCGGACACCTCGGGAAGGATGCGGTCCCGGGCCTCCACCAGGTGGAACTGCAGCTCGGCAGGGTTCAGCTCGGGGTACGCCCGCATCAGCGACGTCGCCAGGGACAGCAGCTCGCCGAAGCCCTCGACGCCGGAGAACCCACCGCCCACGAACGTCACGGTGAGCAGCCGCCGGCGCAGCGGCCCCGGCTCGAGCGTCGAGGCCCGGTCGAAGGCGGTCAGCAGCCGATCCCGGATCGCCACCGCCTCCTCGACGTGCTTCATGCCAATCGCCTGCTCCGCCACGCCGGGAATGGCCAGCTTGCGGGTCACCGCGCCGGCGGTGACGACGATGATGTCGTAGCCGAGCGCGAACTGCGGACCCTCGGCCGGCTGCACAGTAGCCGTCCGGTGTGCATGGTCGACCGCGACGACCGTGCCCGAAATGAGCGTGGCCCGGCGTAGGTGCCGGCGCAGCGACACCGCGGCGTGTCGCGCCTCGACCGATCCGGCCAGCACCTCGGGCAGAAACGGCTGATACGTCATGTACGGGCGCGGATCGATCACGACGACCCGTGCCTCGTCCCGCCGAAGCTTCTTCTCCAGCTTCCAGGCCGTGTAGAAGCCGGCGTAGCCGCCGCCGACCACCAGAATCGTTCGCACGGTGTCCTCTGTTTCTCTCGCAGCCGACACCTATATGACCAGGTAGCGCGCTGGTTTGTGACGTTGGCGGATCAGTCCAGTCCGGACACCGCTGCGGTCTTCTCGGGGTTCACGGGTTCGTGCTTCGGGTACGCGCCGGAGCCGGGATGGATCTTATCGATGAGGTCGGTGTACTGCGGGTTGCGGGCAATGAACTCACCCACGACCGGGCAGATGATAGTGATTTTCTTCCCGCTCTCGCGGATCTCGTTCAGGACGCGAGAGACGAGTTCCGTGGCTACCCGATGGTTGCGGTAGGCGGGATCGACCCAAGTCGTCAGCAGAACGACACGGCCACCCACGAACCGGTACGGGAGCTCGGCGATCGCTTCGGCACCGAGGGTGGCGACCCATCGCCCGTGCTCCGCGTCGTTGATGACATCGAGTTCCCAGCTGGACTCCACCTCGCTAAGACCTGACTCGTCCAAAGCGGCAATGATCGCCGCGGTGTTCTCGTCACGGACGACCGCCTCGGCCTCGAGATTGATCGTCATCGTCACACTTTCTGCCGGGAGCTGATAGGTGGGTTTAGGATCGGTGTGAACCCTCTGGTCACTCCGGGGTGCGCAGGGTCGATGAGGTCGGCGTACTCATGGTTGTGCTCGATGAAAGTGCGCACGATCGGGCACAGGATGGTGATGGTCTTGCCTTGCGCGCGCGCGTCGTGCAGGACGCGTCGGATCAGTTCGGTGGCGATGCCCTGTTTGCGGAACTCGGGGTACACCAAGACGGCCAGCAGCACGAGTCGGTCGTCGCCGGCGACGTTGTAGGTCAGCCCGGCGATCTCGCGGTCGCCGGCGATGGCGTCGTAGATGCCGGCTTTCTCGTCGTTGACGACGGCGAAGTCGAATGCGGGGGCATGGGGATCATCGAGCACCTCGTCGACGAGGACGGCCTGGTCCTGACTGAGGGTGCCTTTCTCGTCGGGGTGTCCGGCCTCGTCGGGGTACTCGAAGGCGTCGCGGGTCGGCTCAGATGGGCCGGTCATGGTGGTGTCCCTTCGTTAATGCTCATCAGATCGGTCCCGGGTCGCGGCGATAGTCGTACTCGTCCAGCCGCATGTCGTCGACAGAGTCGTAGGCGCGGCTATCGACGTATTTCTCGCGACCGATGGGCGTCCACGAGAACGATCAGCGCCCGCGCACGGTCGAGTGAGGTCTGCATACGGCCAGGTTCGTCGCATGATTACTCACCGTGCTGGCTGTTCTCGGCCGTGTCGGTGTGCGCGTTGCGTGCGGCGGTGGCGGTGAACAGGGTGGCGATGAGGGCGAGCGCACCGTAGCCGAGCGCGATCTGCGGCAGCGAGAAGGTGTGGGAAAGTCGGCCGGCGATGAGGGCCGGGATCGTAGCGCCGCTGTAGCAGAGCAGATAGATCACGCTGAGGATCGGTGCCCGGTCGGCCAGTGTGCTTCCGTGCAGCAGACCGCGAGTGGCGGCGCTGATGGCGATCCCTTGAGCGGCGCCGGCGACGATCGTTGCGGCGATGAACAACGCCAGTGTGCCGGTGGCGATCGCTGTGATGATGCCGATCATTCCGGCTAGGAAGGCGATCATGCCGACACGTTGGGCTGCCGTTGTGGTGAACCGGCCGCCGACGGGAGCGCCGAGAACGCTGGGACCCATGTAGGCGGCGAACACCAATCCGACGATGAGCGGGCTGCTGGTGTGGAGCTGATCCTCGACCAGTGCGGGCACGAACGCTTGGTAGAAGGCCCCGGCCGCCCAGGTGGCCAGGAACACCGCCGCCGCGACGGGGAGCAGATGCCTGACCCGGGCCGGCACGTAGACCCGGGGTCGCAGCGATCGCCAAGCACCCGGCATCCGAGTCACGGTCTCCGGGCTGACGGCAATGAGACCGACAGACAGCAGGAGAAGGCCGATGACAACCAGGAAGATGAAGTCGCGTGGCCACGGCCCGAACTGAACCAGGGCGCCGGAGGCGATGGTGCCGACGGCGAGGCCAAGCATGACTGTCTGGCTGGAGGCGACAGAGGCCAACCACGCAGGCCTGGCGGGTGCGGCGTCGACGATGTACGCAGTGAGGCTGCTACTGGCCAGCCCGGCACCAAGGCCCATCAGGAGCCGGCTGGTGATCAGGGTGCCGATGTCGTGCACGTTCAACAGCAGCGCACAGCCCAAGAGGAGCAGGACGAGGCTGGCGATCGAGATGGGCCGTCGGCCCAGATGATTGGACAGTCGCCCCAGCACCAGCAGCGTGGTCAGAGTGGCGGCGGAGTACGCGACGACGCTCATCGAGATGCCGGCGTTGGTGAACCCGTCCTCGGCCCGATAGATGTTGAACAGCGGGATCGTCGAGCCCACAGTGGCAAATGCGGCCACCAGGGAGACCACTGCAGATATGAAGGTCAGCCGGAGCGTTCTGCCCTGGCCGGCCACGTTGGTCACTGGTGCCGTGTTGAGCATCGAGCTGCGCATTTCTGTTGTCCTGAACTATCCCTTGGCTCCCGTGTGGTCCCCACCCGAGTGCAAAGATGTCTCGCGACCAGGAGCCTCGTTCGACCGGCGTCAGGCGCCCGGAGCGATCGCGCAGGCTGAGATGCAGACCCAGGTGCCCTCACGCTTCTGGTACACGTCCGTGTACAGAGCTTCCTGCTCCGCGCCGTCCGCGATCAGGGTGTATGAGGCGCGGCCGTGGATCAGCGCAACGTCACCGAGGATGCGGATCTTGGCGTCGCGCAGCGTGAGATCCTTGAAAGGGCGCGGCTTGGCGATGTACTCGAGGTACTCGTCGCGGTTGCGGGTGACACCCGGTGTCTGCACGATGAAATCCTCAGCAAGAAACTCACTGAAGCGCTTGGCATCGCTGGCCTGGTCCGCATGGTTGTAGTCAAGGTTGAGCTGCTCGAGGATCGCCAGATCTTCGGTGGACTGCGTGGTGTCATTCATTTTCTTGCTCCTTCTGTGTGTGGTTCGACGCTCGCGGTAGGTGGGCACAACGAACGGCGTCATGGTCCGACTGTTTAGTGTCGGTTGCGGCGCCGTCTTACCTCAATGTCACGATCTCGCCCCGTTGTGCGGTTCCTCGGCGACGAACGTGAGGCCGCGGGTGGTCATGTCCGTGCGTCGGCGCTTATTCGCAGAAAGGACAGCTCGGGCGGATGCGACGACACGATCCCGATCGGTCCCCAACAGGCGCGCCTTCCTGTAGATCCTGGTAGTGGCGGTCCAGATACGCGGATTCCAGCAGCAGCCGAGCCGCAGTCTGAGTGGGGGCTGTGGCCGGGCGTATCACCCCGTGACCGAGTACCTCCGTAGGCTAGCCTGCGCGGACTCGATAGTCCAGTTGACCGCTCGTGGCCAGAACCGCCCAGACCTCGTGGACCGTCATCTCGTGGTGCTTTGAGCTGCGCTGAAGGGCGGCTAGGGCCAAGGGGCCCCCAGCTGAACTCGCTCCAGGCCAAACGCGGAGATGGACTCATCAGTCCGTTAAGGCTAGCGTGTATGCTGTCGTTCACGCATCAGGGCGGCGACGGTGTAGCGGAGTCGTCCGTGCTCGTCGAGGCGGCCCAGGAGCCACCTTGGCGCCTCAACGTAGTCACGTGGCTTGACGCTTTTGACACGCTTCAGATAGCGGGCGAGATCAATAGATCTCGCCCGCTCCTTCTTGTGGCGCATCTCAGCACGCCTCGGCGTGCCTATGCTGGCTACCGCACCGTCAACTCCTGGTAATTGGCGTCGTAGGGCTGGTAGGTCGGGTTGCCGGAGTAGGCAACATGGACCCGGTAGGCCCCGGGCTGAAGATCGGCGGTCGGCAGTTCGACGACGGCCTTACCGTCCGCCAGCGGCACGACTTGCACGGTGCCGCCGAAGGTGACGGTGACCTCGCCGGTCGGGGTCGGAGCGTTCTGCTTCCGCCCGCCCGCCGGCCCAACAGTCACGTTCAATCTGAACGTGTCCCCGCGGACAACCGACGCCGGCGCGGTGTTCGCCTGGACCTTGACGGCGGCCGGGCCGGAGGGCACCTCGAACGACGCCGTACCTTCCGACGCCTTCAGGTAGTCGAAGCCGAGGTACTCGGCCTTGACCGTCCGGGCACCCGCAGGCAGACCCGTCGGCAGCGTGACCGTGGCGGCGCCGTCGCTCAGGTGGGCGAGCTTCGACCACGAGCCGATGCTGAACCGCACTTGACCCCCGGTCTCGAACCCGTCAGATGCCGTGACTGTCACGGTGGCCGTGGTCGTCTGGGCCCCGCTCGCGTACGGCTCGACAGCCACCTCGGTGGTGGTCGTGACGTCGCTGTTCGGGTTCCCGCGGATGTCGTTCCACTCGCGGACGGTCAGCGGGATCACGGTGCCGTGACGCGGACGGACGACACCCGCGTTGGTCATCGTGATCGCCTTGGCGTTCCAGGTCGGAGCCTCGATGTTCTCGTGGCACGCTGCCTGGTATCCACCACCGTTCGTGTACCTGTCACCCCAGAGGTAGAACTGGCCGGGGCAGGAGGTGTCACCGGGGTTGGCCTTGAAGATGACCGGTCCCTCGTACCCCTGGTTGGCGACCCACGTCGTGCGCCCCAGAGCCGGCGCGACCATCGTCCAGTTGTCGATGTTGCTGTCCAGGAAGTCGGTGTGCTTCTCCGAGAAGATGTCCGAGCCCTGGTTGCCGGCCTCGTTCTTGGTCACGCGGTAGTAGTAGTCACCGACCCGGATCGCGGTCGTGTCGATCCGCGACAGCGGGGCCGGGTTCTGCCAGACCCGGGGAGCGGAGAACGTCTGGAAGTCTCGCGTCGTGGCATACCACATCTGCGCGTTCCCCTGACCGGTGCGGTTCACGGGGTTGTCCCACAGCGACTGTGCCCAGAACACGGCGTAGGCGCCAATCTCCTCGACCCACAGCGATTCTGGTGCGAAGGCGTTGCCCGCGTTGTCGGGCGCGACCTTCACGTGCCGCTGAGGGGTCCAGTGCACAAGATCGTGCGACTCGAACACCTCGATGTACTGGGTGTCGTTGATGGCGTATCCGCCCTGGTCGTACCAGTTCAGGTCGGTGGCGATCATGTAGAACGTGTCGCCGTTGGGTGAGCGGACGATGTGCGGGTCACGAAGCCCCTGGTCGCCCAGCTGGGAGATGAGTGACGGCCGACCTCCGGTCAGGCCGGTCCAGTCCAGAGCGGTGTTTCCGTTGGATGTGGCGAACATGATCTGCTCGCCGTCGGCAATTCCCTCGCCCTTGAAGTACCCCATGAAGTACCGCTCGTACTCCTCGGAACGCGGCAGGGCGGTGATGGTCACCGGGAACGACTTCGTCTGCGAGGCCGTACCCTTGGTGATGGTCGCCGTCAGGGCGGCGGCAACATCCTCATGGCCGAAGGCCGGGCGGGTCACCTCACCCGTCGGGGTGACGAGGTCGGTGGACGACCTCCAGGTGATCGTGGATCCGAACTCGCCCTTGGCAGCGAGGTCGAGGTTTCCGCGTACGTCGTCGGTGGCGTACAGGGTCAGGTCGAAGGTGTCACGGTCGACCGCCTGCGCATCGTCGAACTCGGCCTTTACCACGACGGGGATCTCCCGTGTGGTGACCTCTTGGGCGCCCTTGCGGACAGTCGCCGTGAGCGTGGCTGTCGCGTCGGGCTGCCCCTGCGCGGGCCGGGTGATCCTGCCGGTCACCGCAACCTTGCGTGCGCTGGCGAGGGCTGGCGGTGTGTAGACCTCGACGACCGACGGGTCCGAACTCGTCCAGGTGATGGCCGAGCCCGCCGCGGAGCCCACCTTGGGCAGAACGATGTCGCGTACGACCGCACTGGTCAGGCCGAGGTCGATGGCGGCGGCGTCGGCGCGAACGCCATCGGAGACGGTCCTCTCCGCCAGGGCGAGTGTCTCGTCGAGACTCACTGCCCGGTCGTACACGCGGAAGTCCCGGACAGTCCCGCGGAACGAGTAGTGGCCCGACGTCTGCGAGCGACCGAGGAAGTTGCAATTGGTCCCCGCAGCATTCACCGACGGCGCCGTGGCCAGGTTCGTCGACGTCGCGTGCAGCACGCCGTCGACGTAGAGCCTGCCGGTCCAGCTCGTACCGTTCGAGTTCAGTGACTGGGTGTAGGTGACATGCGTCCACGCTGCCTCAAGCATGCGGACCCGGTTCTGTTGGAGGTTCGCCGGACCCACCGCGACGCGGAACCGCTGGGTGTTCGACGCGAAGATGGAGCCCTGGGCGCCGGTGTCGACGTCGCACGAGCCGGACTTGCGGCCGAATCCCCACATCTGGTGCTCGCCGACGTTCGCCGGGTCAATCCACACGTCATAGTCGACGGTGAGGTTAGACATGCCGGCGGTAATGTCGTTCGGCAGCGCCACGTACGCGCCGTCGAGGGCGCTCTCGTAGGAGTCGGGGTTGAACCTGACTCCTTCGCCGGTCAAGGTCGCCTTCTCGGGATTCACGAGCGTGGCGTTCGCCGCCGAGCCCGCGCTACCCGAGTTGACCAACGTCGTCCCACTGGTCTCGTCGAGGGCGAAGTGGTGCACCAGACCCTCGTTGAGCTGCTCCTCGGCAGCGTGCGAGGGCGTCGCCGCGAACGAGACCGAAAGAAGCGCACCCAGTGCCAGGACCGCGACACCTCTACCCTTCCGACTCCGCCTGGGACGGGACCTTCGCTGTCGCAGTCTCAATTGATCCTCCTTGGCCGGTGTGGGGCTCCCTCTGAAGTGGACGAGGTTTGTTAACGCTAACTTCGGCGTACTGCCAGGTCAACGCAATGCGTTGCGGCCCGAAGCCGCGGCCCGAACTAGGCCTCGATCGGGTTGGCCCAGGAGGCGTAGCTCGGGGTGAAGCAGAGTCCGACCTGTTCCGGCTGGGACCAGGCAGGTGATCGCTGGCGCCGTGTTCCCGCCTGCCGAGGCGAGCACGACCAACGCCCGTCGCAGTCGTGATCGGTGATCGACCGCACGTTCTCCGCCCAGTCTGGCTGTTGATCGGGCCGACACTCGCTGCGTCGCTGGGTGCCTTCCTGCTCGCCGAAACACTGGGCCGAGTGCTATCGCGTCGGCGGCGCTGGGGGTATGAAAGACCGCTCCAGCCGGCCACGATGCAGCCCGAACCGCACCCGCCCGCGGGTGCCTAGGCCGTCTGCCACGGTGCCGTTCGCCATGCCAAAGGGGGTGGAGGTTAAGGCCGGCGTGGTAGCGGTTTATGTCGTTGGTCGATTAGGCCGGTCGCAGGCTGCGATGGCCTATCGGGGTGCATGTAGGACCTGTGCGGCGACAGCAAGTCAGAGCCGCTGGAGGTAGAGCGTTCGACTGTCCATATTCCTTTTCAGGCCTGGGGCGGCGGCCGGTCGCCTTGGTGGTGTTGGTTGTCGATCATGCGGCCGAGGATGGTTCGGTTGATGGGGAAGGCGAGTCGCAGGGTTTGGGCGGTGAGTCGGATGCCCCACCAGGTGACGGCGACGAGGTAGCCGACGATCAGGGCGCTGCTGGTGTCGTAGCTGAAGACGAGGGCGTAGCCGATGGCCAGACCTGGCGCGGTGATGGTGCGAAGCAGCCGGCTACGACTGGCGGTCAGCGCGGTGGCTACGCCGAGCAGGGCTGCTCCGAGGCTGCCGGCTATGCCGGCGGTGTTGTTCGTGTGGATGGGGGTGGTGAGGGTCAGTGCCGCGCGCATGAGGAAGATGCCGGCGGCGGCGATGAGGGCGTACGTGATGGCGGGGCGGGTCAGGGCGAGCCAGGTGGGCAGTGCGTCGGCGGGGATCCGGGGTGCGGCGGCGGCGATGAGGGCGGCGCACGCGGTGAGGGGCAAGGCGGCGCCGAGGGTCCATTTCAGGTAGGGGGTGTAGTCGAACTCGACGGCCGTGCCGGTGGCGAGTCCGTAGAGGGTGGCGGTGACCGCGCCGCCGACGGCAGCGGCGAGGTATCCCCGCCGGATGAGGTTGCCTGTCGTGGGTTCGGGCGTTGACGCGGTGGGTGATCCGGCGAGCCAGGTGGTGGGTGCCAGGTGCGCTACGGCGAAGGCGGTGAGCATGGCGAGTGCGCCGGCGGTGCCGAGTTGCGGCAGTGAGGTGCGCACGCCGGCTACCCAGGTGTTGACGGTGGTGATGTTGGCGGTGAAGACGGCTTGCAGGAGCAGCGTCAGCGAGGATGCGCCGATGAGCAGGGCTCCGGTGAGGTCGCTGACCCGCAGCCGGACGCGGGGTAGCCGTGCGGCGCCGGCACGCGGTCCCGGTTGGTGGGCGGCGGTGAGCGTCAGGGCTCCGTCGGCGAGTGCGTAGGGATGGTCGATGAGGACGGGCGCAGCGCCGGTGGCTTGGGTGAGCTGGTCGGCGAGGGCGGGCAGGGCATGGGCTGGTCTCAGGACGACCGCGGTGAGGTGCTCGGTGTCGACGTCAGCTGCGTCGAGCAGTTCGTGGACTGCGCTGGGTATCTGATCGAGGAGAGGTTGTGCGGCGGCCGTGATGTCGTCGCGGGTGATGACCGTGGGTTGTCGGGGCGCGGGTAGCAGGATCGGCGCCCGATCTTGTTCGACGAGCAGATGACGGGCGGTGCGCACGGATTCCAGGAGGGCGAGGCGGCCCTCTGCGTTGTCGTCTGAGGGCTGGTTGATTGCCGTTCGGAGGGGGTCGTCGTCGGCGGTTGCCGTGTGCACGACGCGTTGGGTGATGAGGTGGTCGAGGTCGGGTGTGCCATCGAGCTGGTGTGTTGCCAACTCGCGGTAGCCGTCGCCGACTGTTTGCAGGACGGTGAGGGTCGCCGGATGGCGATCCGCCTGACAGGCGAGCACGCAGGAGCTTTCGGGCGTGTGGAGGCCGAGCATCGTGGCGTAGGCGGTGAGGGCGGCGGGTGCCGTGACCAGGGTGGGAGGAGGTAGTCCTGCTCGGGTTGCCGCCTCGCCGACTTGGCCGCGGCGGCGTGGTCCCCAGCCGGGCGGGATGGTCACGGTGAGCTCGGTGGCCGGCTGGCCGACCTGGTGGGCGCAATGCTGGCCGACATGCCGCAGTACGGCGGCGAGTAGGTCCACGGGGTCGGGTTGTACAGCATCGAAGGCTCGTACGGGCTTGCCGAGCAGGTCGGTGGGGTTATCGACGAGTCGGTGCTGCGCTGGGAGGGACCTTGCTGCCGTGCTGTCGAGGCCGACGTAGAGCTGTCCCGTGGGGCCGATGGCGACGCCCGGTGGCATGACGAGGCGACCGTCGATGAGGATCGGGACCCGCGTTCCCTGCCGGATGGCCGTAGCGGCGACAGCCGAGGAATTGAGATCAATCGACAACCTGACGCCCCCGCTTGGCATGAGGGGCAGTCTCGCCCGTGAGGGCGGGGCGATGCCAACGTGATCCTTTCCGGGTGATCCCTTGTGCACGGATGGTGAGAATCCTTCTCGGCGGACTGGCCGCAGACACTCATCCTCGTGTATGCGAAGAGGTTGACGATCAATTGCGGGGGAGGGGCACGTGCCGCAGATGTCCCCGGACAAAGGCGACAGGCTCGCCGAGTACGGTGCACGGGCCACGGTCCACCCGTCCCGAGCATCACCCCCGCGCCGTCGTGGTTCGCTGTCGCGGTCGCTGGCCAGGGCTGGTCGCGCTGTCGTAGGCGCTGGCCTGTTCCTGATCGCGGTGCCGACGCTGCTGTGGTCCGCCGGCGGCAACCCCGTGCGACGCCTGCCGGCCTGGTCGCAGATCCCGGATTGGTTCGCACGATCCAGTGGACGATTCACCCCCGACGTCCTCGTCGGCGCGGCCCTGTGGGTGATGTGGCTGCTGTGGGGCGTCCTCGCGCTGCTGCTGCTCGCCGAGGTGCTCGCGGTGCTGACCCGGTGGCGCGTTCCCGCGCTCAGGTTGCCGGCGCCGCTGCACCGGCTGGTGTTCGGTCTGGCCGGCACCGCCGCGCTGGCCGTCACGTCCGCCGGCACGCCCGACCGCACGGCGACCCCGGACCAACCCGCCACCTCGGCCGCAGCGACAGACCGTGTCGACATTCCTCGACAAGCCGCCGCCCGCGGGCCCGCCATCATCCAGGTCGCCGACGAGCGTTACCTGTACACGGTCGAGCGACACGACACGCTTTCCAAGGTCGCGAAGGAGTGGCTCGGCGACGCGAACCGGTGGCCGGAGATCTGCCATCTGAACAAGCACCGCAATTTCGTAGGCGTCGGCGGCATCCTGCGCGACTGCGACCTCATCTACCCCGGCTGGGAACTCCGACTGCCCGCCGACGCCCGCCCGCCGAAGGCCGCCAAACCCGCAACGCCCCCCACGCCACCGTCGGCGAGCACGTCCCGGCCTGCCACCCCATCTGCCTCCTCGAGCGTGGATCCGGAGCCACCGGACTCGAGCGTGCGGCCGCCCGCGAGCACCCAGAATCCGTCCACGGCCCCCAGCACGTCATCGTCAGCCGCCAGCACGCCGGGGCCCTCGCGGGCTCCCTCGTCGGCGGCTCCCGCGCCCGCGGTGCCGCCGGTCTCGCCCTCGGTCACCGACACACACCATCCGGCCATTGCCGCCGACGAAGGCGGTGTGCAGCTGTCGACCTCCGAGTGGCTGCCATGGTCGCTCGCCGCCGCGATCAGCGCCGCCGCCACGTTGGTCTGGTTGCAGCGCCGCCGGCGCTACACCGGCGAACCCGAAGCCGATCCGCCCGTCGAGCTGCCACCGCCGGTCGTCCACGTCCGACGTGCCGTGGCTGCCCGCAACCCCGATCCACCAGCCTCGGACAACGACGACAGAGAGCCGCCAGTCCTCGTACCCGCGTCGCTGCCGACCGGCGGAATCGGCGTCGCCGGCGACGGCGCGCACGCCGCAGCCCGCGCTGCGCTCGTCGCGATCCTGACCTCCGGCGGACCGCACCACCCCGACGCACGCGGTGAAGTCATCATCGACACGTCCACCATGGTCACGCTCCTCGGCGCCGACGCGACCGCCTTCGAACCGTGGCCACGTCTGCACCTCGTCGACAGCGTCGATGACGCGCTCACCGCAATCGAAGCCCGCCTCCTGCACCGCAGCCGCATCCTCGACGAGCACGCGCTGACCGACCTCGACACCCTGCGTGAGCAGGCTCCCGACGAGGAGGCGCTGCCACCGGTCGTGCTCATCACCGCCGCCCCACCCGCCAACGCCTCCCTGAGGACCAAGACCGTCCTCGCGCTCGGCGGTGACCTGAACGTGTCCGCCGTGCTGCTCGGCGAATGGGCACACGGCGCCACCATCGAGGTCTCCTCGGACGGGCACACCACACTCGCGTCCGGGCCGGCCACCGAGCCGATCCCACCGCGCCTGCCCGTACTCGAGGCCGACACCGCCATGCAGATCCTCACGACCCTGCGAGAAGCGCAGACCGGGGAACCTGCCGCAACTGGGTCACCCGGCGCACCAGGCCCGACCGTTGCACTGCATGCGAGCCGAACCAACGCCCCTTCTCGCGATCGGCCCGCACCGCTCACCGTGCCTGTCGAGGCCAGCCCCACCGGCAAGGCGCGACTGCGAGTGCTCGGGCCGCCGCGCATCGACAACATCAGCCAGCCCGGCCGACCGCTACGCGCCAAAGCCCTCGAGCTCGCCGTGTTCCTGGCCTGCCACCCCGACGGCGTCACCACTCGGGAGATCGGCGAATACCTCGAACCCGACGCCCGCGTCAGCCAAGCCGACCAACGCGTCCACACCAACGCGAGCAACCTGCGACACGTACTCGGCCGCGCCGCGGACCCCGACGCGAAGAACGCCTACCTCGTCAAGGGCGCCGGACGCTACCGGCTCGACCCCGCCACCGTCGACGTCGACGTCTGGACACTGCGCGACCTGCTACGTACAGCCACCATCGCCACCGGCCCCCGCCGCCGGGAACTGCTCACCGCCGCCTGCACCCTCTACACCGCGCCGTTGGCGGACGGCCAGGACTACGAATGGCTACCGCCACATCGGGAGACCGTGCGCCGCTGGGGTACCGAAGCGCATCTGCTGCTGGCAGATGACCTCATCGGCTCCGACCCGCAGGGCGCATCCGACCTGCTCGACAACGCCATTGGACTGGACGGCTACAACGAGGCCCTCTACACCCGCGCCATGCACGCCCGCCACGCCCTCAGCGACGCCGACGGCATCCGAACCCTCCTACGCGCCCTGACCAAAGCCCTGGCCGACCTCGACGCCGAACCCCAGGAAACGACCATCACGCTCGCGAACCGGCTTCGAGGTAGCCTCGCTGACATCTGAAGACCCACAGGAGCACGCCGCGGGGTCGCGATGGCGACGGCAAGCTGACAACAGTCGGACTCGCCCACCGTGACCCCGTGCAGCAGGCGCAGTTGGAGGCTTCAGACGACCGCGGGCCCTCCTCGTCGCTCGCTTGCGCGGACGCGTCAGCAGATCGGCAACCGCAGTAATCGTGGACGGGACGAGGCGTGCCGCTGGGCTGACGAGCCGTGGTGTCCTCTCAAACGAGATCAGTCGCATCGCGTCACCACGGGTGCCATCGCAGCGAAACAGCCAAGTAGACCTTTCCACCGACCCCCACGAGTCGGCATCCAGCATTGGCAGGCATCATGTCGGCGTGAATTCGACCGTCGCCGCCCTGCTCGGCTCAGCGATCACCGCCTTCGCCTCGCTGTTCGTGGTCCTGTTGCAAAGTCGGCTGAGGCGGCGACACCGGGAGCAGGCCGACCTTCAGCGCGCCTACATCCTCATGCTGTCAGGCGCCCTGCGCCTCGCGCACAAGGCCGAGGCGCTGCGGCAAACCAGGTACTGGCGCTCGGGCCTGCGGGAGGTGAGCGACCAGCTGCTTGGAGGGCACAAGCCTCTAGATCCGATGGTGCTCCACGACTGGCTGGCCAAGGACATGGCCACCGTGGAAACCGCTTGGTCGCAGATCTGGACCAGCGGTGATCAAGACGGCATCGCCCTGGCCAACAGCCTCATGATGGCATTCACCGGCGTAATGGATGCTGCCATGCACTCCACCGGCAACGAGTCGTTCGTTGCCACCGACGAAATGCTGGTCGCCAGCCGTCGCCTCGATGAAGCGCGCGGCCAGCTCGCCCTTCACGCTCGCCGTGTCGTCAAACTGGGGCCCCGCGACGTGGACCTGTTCACCGACCGCGAATACAACCTGGCCACCGCCTGATATTCGCTCGTCATTCAGCGGTATCTCGCTACATGCCTCGATCCAGGCGCCGCGGGCTATCGCCAGGCAATGGCTGGTCAACCCGCCTGCGGCCCGCGTCGGATCGTTCGCCCGCACCATGTAGGTCGACGCCAGCGAACAAGGAGACAGCATCCCCCGGGACTACGCCGAACAACGCGTACCGTTCGGCGCTGGCTGCCTAGGTGGGACGGCTAGCGGACCGCGATTCGGATGAGGGGTCGAGGCGCCAACCGAGCTCGACTGACCGGGGGCAGGTGTCCGGGTCGTCGCCGCAACCGATGAACAGCGCGGTGAGCATGGGTGCGCCGTGGTTGAGGGCCTCGCGCGGCAGGGGGCCGGTGGCCACCAGTGAAACCAGTCCGTGGCCGATGGCCCAGCTTTGCGTGGCCAGGGCCAAGGCGTCGATGTCGGAGCGGAACCGTCCGATGCCCTTGGCCCGCTCGGTGGCGCGCACCAGACAATGCAACGTCTCGTCTGCGGCCGCGGGGTCTTCCAGTTCGAAGCCGGTGTCGAACATGATCCGGTAGAGGTCGGGATTGGCGAGGGCGTTGGACAGGTATGCGGCCCCCAAGGCGGCGAGGTCTCGCACCGGGTCCGCTGAGAGCCGCACCGTCTCGAGCTTGGCGGCCAGGCGCGTGAACCCCTCCTGGCGCATCGCGCGCCACAAGCCGTCCATCCCGCCGAAGTACGTATACACGGCCATTGTGGACACGCCAGTACCCGCGACCAACAAGCGCAGGGTGACCGGCTCCCGTGCCCGCAGCAACTGCGCGGCCCGCTCGATCAGCAGGGTCCGGATCGCCGGGTCCTTCGTCCTGACCACGGCATCACAATATGTTTACGTAGTCGTCCAGTTCCTGCATCGTGAGGAGTGCTCCGTGGCTGTGGAGTTGGTCAACCCGGACGGACTGCCGAAACCCGAGGTGTACCGGCAGTTGTCGGTCGCCACCGGATCCAGGCTGGTGTTCCTTGCCGGGCAAGTGGCTCGCGACGCCGATGGAAACCCGGTCGGCGAGGGTGACCTGGCCGCCCAGGTCGAGCAGGCGTACCTCAACATCGGCACGGCACTGGCGGGGATCGGGGGCTCGTTCGACGACGTGGCGAAGTTGACGATCTACGTCGTCGACTGGACCCCCGACAAGATGCCCTTGCTGGGCGAAGGCGTGGCCCGGGCGGCCGCGAAGCTGGGAATTGACCCGGTCAAACCGATCACCTTGCTGGGCGTCGCCGCGTTGGGCGAGCCCGACCTGCTGGTCGAGGTGGAGGCCACCGCCGTCATCGACTGACACCTGCGGGCTGGCGTTGCCGCTGGCACGACACCGGTCATCGTATGGCTGCCCCTGCACGAGCATCGCCTTCAGTCAATGTGCGAGGTCGTGCTCACTGGGTCCTGTGCGCCGGTGAGGACAGGCTCACATCCGGGGGCGGCTGATGAGTCGGGACAGCGCGATGACGCTCTCGGTGCTCCCGATGACGGGGGAGGTCCGCATCCGTTGGATGGCCTGTTCGAGGTGAGCGATGCCTTCGGCCTGTAGGTGGATCATCGCATCGGCTGCGCCGGAGATCGTGCACGCCTCGATCACTTCTGGGATCTTCTCGAGCTCTTGCCGGAGCTGGGCGGGAGTCGGGTTGCCGGCACAGTGGATCTGGACATATGCCTCGGTGCGCCAGGCCAGCGCCTGGGGGTCGATGATTGCGGTGAATCCACGTATGGCGCCGGCGGCGACCAGGCGGTCGAGTCGTCGTTTGGCCGCCGACGGGGACAGCCCGGCCGCCTTGCCGATCTCGGCGTACGTGCTGCGTGCGTTGGCGACCACGCACCGGATGATCTCCTCGTCAATACGGTCCACGGGCACCGACCTCCTCGCGTGACGCTGTGCTCCTGTGCAAAGAATCGCCTATCCCTGGCCATCTATGCAAAGGATCGTACGTGGTCAGCAAGTTTTGGCGATTGTTTGCGCAGCAGGCCCTGGATAGGTTCACTGCGCCACATCGTCGCCGTATCTCGGAAGGGGCGGGTGCCATGACCACGACGCTCACTGCCACGGAGGCCGACGCCCTGGCCGCGGTCGACGAAGCGGGCATCGCCCGTACGCTGCTGCAACTGCTGGCGGTTCCGAGCGTCACCGGCAGCGCCGCCGAATCCGAGCTGCAGCACGTCCTGGCCCAGCGCCTTGATGCGCTGGGCCTTGAGGTCGACCTGTGGGCGATGGATCTGCCCGCGCTGCGCGCCGATCCCGAATTTCCGGGTACTGAGACGCCGCGGGATGAGGCGTGGGGGCTGGCCGCCGTCACCCCGAGCGGGGGCGACGGGCCGACCCTCATCCTGCAGGGTCACGTGGATGTCGTGCCGCCCGGCGACCCAGCCCAGTGGCGCGGGGACCCGTTCGTCCCGAAGGTTGTCGGAGACGTGGTCCACGCTCGGGGCGCCTGTGACATGAAAGCTGGGCTGGTCGCCAACCTCGCCGCGCTCGCCGCGATCCGCGCCAGCGGTGCCAGGCTGCGCGGCAGGATCGCGGCTCACTTCGCCGTCAGCGAGGAGGACGGCGGGCTCGGAGCGTTCGGCACGCTACGGCGCGGCCACACCGGCGATGCTTGCATCATCACCGAGCCCACCAGCGGCGCCCTGGTAACCGCCAACGCCGGCGCGTTGACCTTCCGGATCGAGGTGGGCGGCAGGGCGACCCACGCCAGCACTCGTGACGCGGGGATCAGCGCGATCGACGCCTATCTGCCGATCCATGCCGCCCTGGCCCGCTTGGAGGAGCGGCGCAACAGCGCGCCTGATCCACTCATGAGCGACCATACGATCCCGTACGCCTTGTCAGTGGGCAAGCTTCGTTCGGGCGACTGGGCCAGTAGTGTGCCCGACCTGCTCGTGGCCGAGGGCAGGTTGGGGGTGCAGCTGGACGAGGACACGGCGCAGGCGCGGGCTGCGCTCGAGACCTGCGTCGCCGAGGCCGCCGCCGCGCAGGCGTGGCTACCCGAGCCGCCCACCGTGACCTGGCCGGGAGGCCAGTTCGCCAGTGGCCGCCTGGCGCCAGGCAGCCCGCTGCGGGATCTGGTGCGCGACGCGCACGCCGACGCCGTCGGCGGTCCGCAACTGCTCGAACGCGGCGCGCCGTACGGGAGCGACCTCAGGCTGTACACCGGGGCGGGTGTGCCGACCCTGCACTTCGGGCCCGGCGACGTACGCCTGGCACACGGACCGCGCGAGCAGGTCCGGGTGAGCGAGGTCGTCGCTGCGACCCGCGTGCTCGTGCTCGCGGCGCTGCGCTCAGTCGGTGTCAGGTAGCAGATAGGGAGGCTCTGGGATGACAGTCAGCAGGACCATCGGCGGCGTCACCGTGCTAGCCATCGAGGACGATGACGGCCCATTCTTCGAACCGCGCGAGGTCGCGTTTCCGAGGGTCGATCCGCGACTGTGGGCCGAGGCCGACCAGCGCGATCCGGCCAGCGTACGCGACGGGAACTGGCATCTGCGGTTCCGCTGGGGTTCGGCGGTGTGCCGACAACGGTGCTGAGCTGGGGTGCCCGGACCGAGCCGACCCGGCTCGAGCAGATCGGCGGGCTCATCGTGACGGTCTGCAACGTCGCTATCGCCTTGGGAGCGATCGTCGGCGGAGTCGTGGTCGACGAAGTCACGGCCAGTGCCCCTTGCTCATCGGTGGCATCGCGGCGATCGCTGGCGCTGTGGTGCTCGCTAGCGTGCGCCTACGTAGCTGATCAACAGAGCTCACCAGTCAAGCAAGCCAGCCGCGTGCCTCGGTGCCGCCGCCGAGATGCGAGCACCTGGCAATCAATCGGATGTCGTCCGGAGCCCAGTCCCGCATCTTCACGTCTTTCCTGACGTCGCAGCTTCGCGCCGCGGCAGGCGTCACGATCCCTTGCCGCAGGCGTCGGCTGCAGGACCACCGGTTGCAAGCATCCACGTGGCTGCGGCTATGTGTCCCAGTTCTATTGAGCAGGCAGCGCTGGGTCGCACGCCGAAGGCCGCGACGAAACGGTAGTCGTACGGTGTCGGGGCGACACGGCGCTGTACCGGCGGCATTCGTTGTCGCGGATCTTCGCCCCTGTCGGGTGGCTTCTCCCTCACGCTGGCGTGGGGGGCGGAAGATGAGGAGCGTTCACGGCCGGCGCGGGCGGTGAGCCCTGCCCGGCGCCGTGCAGGGCCCGCGGCTGAGCGGGTGCTGCGGCGGCCGGTGGCGCCGATGCTTGCCGCGCCGGTCGACGAGGTGCCCGAGGGCCCCGGCGTGGTGCACGAGCCGAAGTGGGACGGGTGGCGAGCGATCGCCTTCCGTGAGGGTGACGGGGTGTTCCTCCAGTCCCGGGCCGGCCGGAACTTGAGCACCTACTTCCCGGACATCACCCGGGCGATCCGAGAGAGCATCCCGGCCGGGGTGGTGCTCGACGGAGAGCTGGTGGTGTGGGAGCGCGGTAGGACGAACTTCGCGCAGCTTCAGCGGCGGGTGAGCGCCGGTCGCGCGTTGCTGCGCCTGGCCCGCGAGTGCCCCGCGCACCTGGTGGTGTTCGACCTGCTGGCCGATGACGGCGGCGAGGTCACCCTGGAGCTGCCGCTGTCGCAGCGGCGGGCCCGGCTGGGCCGGCTGCTCGCCGACGCGCCGACGCAGCTCACCCTGACGCCGCAGACGGCCGATATGCGGCAGGTGTCGGAGTGGTTGGCGCACTGGACCGTCGCGGCGGGCATCGAGGGGGTGGTGAGTAAGCGGCTGAGCGGCCGTTACGAGCCCGGTCGAAGGGGCTGGTGGAAGTACCGGACCCGGATCACCACCGAGGCGATCGCCGGCGGGGTGACCGGCAACCTCTCCAGCCCGGACACCGTGCTGCTCGGCCGGTTCGATCGCCGAGGAAAGCTGCGGTACACGGGGCGAACGCATCCGCTGAATGCAGGCCAGCGGGAGGAACTCGGCGCGCTGCTGTCGCCGCCGCGAGCAGCGCGGCGCCGCGCGGTGCCCGTGGCGCACCCGTGGCCGCAGCCGTTACCCGCGTCCTGGTCAGGGCAGCTCGACCGGCCGGAGCCGCTGCCGTACGTGCAGGTGGAGCCGACGGTGGTCGTGGAGATCGAGGCGGACGTCGCGTTCGAGCATCAGCGATGGAGGCACCGGGTGCGGTATGCCCGGGCCCGGCCCGACATGTTGGTGTCCGACGTGCCGCTGCTGCTCGGTGAGGAGGAGGGCTACTTCGGCGAGATCTAATCCGTTGGTCCGACGAGGAAAGCCTCGTGATGAATCATGGCCACTGTCGGTGCTGCTGCAGTTCCCTCGGAGCCGCCTCGACCGTCGGCTCGAACTCGGGAGTGGGTAACTCTTCTCACGACGTGCTCGACGTTGGGGTTCATGTCGCTACGCCACCATGCCGGTGCGGCAGAGCAGCTTGAGTTGGTCGAGCGTGAGCTCTTGCGTGCGGTCCGCGGCTTCGCTGCTGATCCAGGAGTGGACCTTCCGGTTTGGCAGCTCAGCAGAGGTCCCGGGGGACACGTCGGCGCCTTCCGAGCGCACGATCTTTTCGATCATTCGAGCCAACTCCGTGGGGCCCCCACCCCGATATCCCACGCTGTACCCGGCGCCCTGTTTCTCGGGCAGGATGTGCAGGTTGCCCCGGTCACTGCGCACCCAGATCATGTCCGCTTCCCGGTCGATGACGAGAGCGTCGAGACGTTCGCCGTCGGCAAGGCAGAGCGGCGCGTAGGTGAGGTGCTGCCAGGTCTCGTGGTTGCCGCTGACCGTGCGGTAGTGGTGCGCGGCGACGGGGAGCCAGGTCAGCGGATCACGGTACGTCTGCCAGCAGACACATCCGTCCCGCGCGACGGCGGCGGGCGAGTCGGGATCGTCGTAGACGCAAGGTTGCCACAGGCGCGGCGCGTCGCTCTGGCCGACGAGGGTGACATGCAGGGCGTCGGGATCGCAGGGGGTCAGCCGCTCGATCCACTCTGCGGCGTACCGGCTCCCGGAGGCGTCGAACCGCTGCGAGGCGTTGAGCGCGCTTCCCGCTCCCATCGGAGGCTCGATATGCAGAACGAAGTGCCAGTAGCCCCTTGCCGGGTCGTGCGTCAGGTGCAGGTCGCGCTCGAGCGGGTACGCCATCAGGGCGCTCCTTCCTGGCGCGGGAGGCAGCAAAGTGATCAGCGCCGCACACACGGTAATGCGAGAGTGCGGAGTTAGCCACCGTAGGACCAAACGCCGGCAGAGCGAAGCTAGTCAGCATGGTTATCGCCTGACCTGGCCGGTGGCGGCTGCCGCGGTTACCGTTCGAGTTGGCGCCCGGAGTGCCACGTCGAGGCCGGCACCGCCGCACGCAAGCTCTGTCCCCTTCGGCGCCGGATCGATGGTGCTACCTCGGCCGGCTCTCCTAGCGTCCTTCGCGGGGCGGGGACTGAGTCCTTCGATGGACGATGCCATTGGTCGCGGCGTGCTGCGATGCGACTACCGGGACGTAGGGGCAAGCATTCGGTATGTCGCCCTGAGCGGTGAAGCCGACTTAGCTACCGCCGATCAGCTTGAGGACGACCTGAGGCGCCTGCTGGCTCCCTCTTGGGTGCTCCGTCTCGCTCTCGACCTGACAGCGCTGCGGCATCTCGATTGTGCCGCGCTCGCCGCGCTGCTGGCCGTCAGGGAACCGCCTTGGCGCGAGGCCAGGAGATAGCCATCATTGCCGCCGTCGGCGCGCCAGCGCGCGTCCTCGTGCTCAGTATGGTCGGCGAGCTTTTCGAGTATCCGCCGCTGTCAGGACGCATCGCTCAAATTCCCACTGCGGGGGGATACGCGAACCCTCCCGGTTCGATGGGCGTCAAACTCGGCTGAGTGGCAGTGGCGAAGTACCAGTGCGACGGTCACGACACAGCCGCCGACTGGCGCGGCTTCGGCTGGGGCGGCGTGGCGAAGGGCACCTGGGCCGGGGCGGCTTCGGCCCAGTCACCCTGGGGATGCGTCCACAGTCCGCGGTCGCGCAGGTTCGGCAGGACACCCTCGCCGAACCAGTACGCCTCCTCCAGGTGCGGGTAACCGGAGAGGATGAACTCGGTGATACCCAAAGCGTGGTACTCGGCGATCCGGTCTGCGATCTCGCCGTGGCTGCCTACCAGCGCGGTGCCGGCGCCGCCCCGAACCAGGCCGACGCCGGCCCACAGGTTCGGTGCCACCTCCAGCCGGTCCCGTGCACCCCCGTGCAATGCGATCATTCGCCGCTGCCCCTCCGACTCGCTGCGCGCCAACCCGGCCTGCACGGTGGCGATGTCCTCGTCAGGGATGCCGGCGAGCAACCGTCGCGCCTGTGCCCACGCCTGCTCACTGGTGTCGCGGGCGATGACGTGCAGGCGGATGCCGTATCGCAGCTGCCGGCCGGCCTCGGCGGCCAGCCCGCGGATCCGGGTGAGCTTCTCCGCCACCTGCTCGGGCGGCTCGCCCCAGGTGAGGTAGACGTCGCTGTGCCGGGCGGCGACGGGGCCGGCGGCACCGGACGACCCGCCGAAGTAGATCTCGGGTGCCGGGTCCGGGCGGGCGGCCAGCCGAGCCTCCTCGACCCTCAAGTGAGCGCCGTGATGGGTGACTGTCTCACCGCGCCACAGTGCGCGGACGATGTGCAGGAACTCGTCGGTGCGCGCGTATCGCTGGTCCTTGTCGAGGAAGTCGCCGTACGCCCGCTGCTCGTGTGATTCGCCGCCGGTGACAACGTTGAGTAGCAGCCGCCCCCGGGACAGGCGTTGGAACGTCGAGGCCATCTGCGCCGCCAAGGTCGGTGAGATCAGGCCGGGCCGGAACGCGACGAGGAATTTCAGCCGCTCGGTCACCTCGGCCAGCATCGCCGTGGACAGCCAGGCGTCCTCGCACCACGCGCCGGTCGGAGTGAGCGCGCCGGCGAAGCCGAGCTGCTCGGCACTGCGGGCGATCTGGCCCAGGTAGGCCACCGTCGGCGGCCGGGCGCCGCCCGCCGCGCCGGCCGGCAGTCCGTGGCCGCCGCCGACGATGTCCCGGCTGTCCCCGTTGGTGGGGAGGAACCAGTGGAACGTGAGGGTCATGATCTCTCCGATCAGCGCGGTCCGTACGGCGGACAATACCTATCTCTCCTATCGGTTCAATAGGGTATTGTGGTCGATCTGACATCTATGGCGATTCGGCGAGAGCCGTGCCTCGGTTCGCCGTCCCACCGCGCCCGGCGGCGAGTCCGGTGTCGACGAGCGTGACCGGCGGGATCGGGTGTGGGTCCCAACGCCGGCGAGGGCGCCGCTCACCTGAGAGGAGAGCAACGGCGAACCCGGTGTCGACGGGGTTCCGCTCACGCCGATGCGCCAGGTCCCGCCCGGGACGTCCCCCACCGGCAGTGACCGGGAGGTCCTGCGGGTGCTTAGGGGCGGCCAACGAGCTGGAGCCGGACCGCCCGAGTGGTCGCCGCTGGCGCCAGTTCCGGTCGTTGAGCTGGAAGAACAGCCGCTTCATCCACCAGCCGGGAGAGTTGCGCTGCTCGACGTCGATCGGCACGCCGCACGCCTCCTCGGTAAGCGATCGGCTGTGGCTAATCGACGGCTTATTAGCGGATTAAATCCGCCATAACCGGCGCCCGAGTGTCAGGCGGCGCCGATACTGTTCACCGCGCGGAAGGCCGGGGTCCGAAGGACTTCTGCACCCGGCCGCCCGAGGCAGTGAACGCCGAGGGCAACGACCCGGGCCTTCCGTCCAAACCTCGGTCCGCGTTCGGGTCGCGGCCCGCTGCCGGCGCCGCCCGTATCCCCACAACGGGCGGCGCCCGGCCTTCACCGGATCCGCTTCGCGGCGTACGCCTCACGCCGGCGCGGCTTCACGCCGACGGCGATCGCGTCTTGGCACGTGAGCTGTCCAAGCCTAGGGTCAGTGCAATGCCACACGTTACTGGCGGTGCTGATTGCGGCGGAGCAAACCCTATTCTCCCGGTGGCCGGCGCCGTCTACCACGACGACATGTACGTGGACGCCGGCCTGCAACTGGACACCGCGTCGCGGGTCGGCAACGTCCGGACGTGGATCACCAACGAGTACGAGCACGACGGCGTCCACGAGGACGACCGGGTCTTCGCCCGGCTGACCGAGCTGGTCCGCGAGGCGGGCGGCGGTGTCACCGACGCCTGGGGACCCGACCGGGACCCGTCCGGCCAGGAAGGAGTTCCCGTTGCGTGACGGCAGGCCGCCGAAGCTGTCCGAGATCGCGTCGTTCACGGCGTACATGAACACGGGCTGGGGTGTTCCCGACCGCACCCCGCCGGTCGTGCCGGGCGCCGCCGAGGCGGCCGCCGACCACCGGGCCCGGCTGGCCGAGGCGCTTCCCGGCCGGACTGTCGTGCTGGCGTCGGGGCAGGCCCCCGTGCGCAGCAACGACACGACGTACGACTTCCGTCCGGACAGCGACTTCTTCTGGCTCACCGGCTGCGCCGTCGAGAACGCCGCTGTGGTGCTGCGCGGCGGTGCCGCCACGCTCTACCTGCCGCCCCCCGCCCGCCCTGGCGACCCCGGCTTCTTCACCGATGCCCGCCACGGTGAGCTGTGGGTCGGTGCGGCGCCCGCGCCGGCCGACTGGGCGCGGGTGCTGGGCGTCGAGGTCCGGCCGCTCGCGGAGCTCACCGAGGAGGTGACCCGGGACGATGAGGTAGGTCGGACCCTCGCCGAGCTGCGCATGTACAAGGACGAGTGGGAGATCGGGCAGCTCCGGGAGGCGGTGGACCGCACGGTCGAGGGTTTCGCAGCGGTTGCCCGGGAGATCCCGACCGCGGTGGCGGGGCCCGGCGAGCGGTGGCTGCAGGGCACCTTCGACCGGTACGCCCGGGCGTACGGCAACGGCCCCGGCTACACCACGATCGTCGGCAGCGGCCGGCACGCGCCCACCCTGCACTGGGTGCGCTGTGATGGCCCGGTGCTGCCCGACGAGGTGCTCCTGCTCGATATGGGCGTCGAGGTGAGGAGCCATTACACGGCCGATGTCACCCGCACGCTGCCCGCGTCCGGGCGGTTCTCTCCCGTCCAGCGGCAGGTGCACGACCTGGTGGAGCGGGCCCACCGGGCGGGGCTGGCGGCGGTCGGCCCGGGCAGCCGGTTCACCGACTTCCACCATGCCGCGATGGAGGTGATCGCGCGGGGGCTGGCGGATTGGGGCCTGTTGCCCGTCTCGGTGGACGAGGCGCTGTCCGACACCGGGCAGCAGCACCGGCGCTATCTGGTGTGCGGCATCGGCCATCATCTGGGGCTGGACGTGCACGACTGCGGCCGTGCCTCGCAGGAGGCGTACCAGGGTGCGGTGATGGCGCCCGGCATGGTGCTCACGGTCGAGCCCGGGCTGTACTTCCACGCACACGACCTGACCGTGCCTCCCGAGCTGCGCGGGATCGGCGTGCGCATCGAGGATGACCTCCTGGTCGCGCAGGACGGAGTGGAGGTGCTGTCCCGCGCGCTGCCGATCGAGGCCGACGGTCTGGAGAAGTGGATGGCAGCCACCCAATCCATGTGACATTGCACTACCCGATCGCCCGAGGAGCCAGGATGACCACCCCCGCACAGCCATGGCGCGGCGTACACGTCGCGACGGCGCTTCCCCTGCACGATGACCTCTCCGTCGACTACGACGCGTACGCCGAGCACGTCCGGTTCCTCGCGGCCGCCGGCTGCGACGGCGTGACGCCCAACGGCTCGCTCGGCGAGTACCAGACGCTGACCCTCGAGGAGCGGGCGCGCGTCGTCGAGACGGCCGTCCAGGCCGCCCACGCCGGATTCGGCGTCATGCCCGGCGTCGCCGCGTACGGCGCGCTCGAGGCCCGCCGCTGGGCCGAGCAGGCCGCCGCGGCCGGAGCCACCTCCGTGCTCCTGCTGCCGCCGAACGCCTACCGCGCCGACCGCCGGGCGGTCGTTGCCCACTACCGCGAGGTCGCGCGGGCCGGACTGCCGGTCGTCGCCTACAACAACCCGATCGACACCAAGGTCGACCTGACTCCCGCGCTGCTCGCCGAGCTGTTCCACGAGGGCCTGGTCGTCGGTGTGAAGGAGTTCACCGGCGACGTCCGCCGGGCCTACGAGATCAGCGAGCTGGCGCCCGGCCTGGACCTCCTGGTCGGCGCCGATGACGTGCTGCTCGAACTGGGCATCGCCGGGGCCGTCGGCTGGATCGCCGGCTACCCGAACGCGATCCCGGAGAGCACCGTGGAGCTCTACCGGCTGGTCACCTCCGGCGACCCCGCCGACATCGCCAAGGCGGTGCCGATCTACCGCGACCTGCACCCCCTGCTGCGCTGGGACTCCCGGACCGAGTTCGTCCAGGCGATCAAGCTGTCGATGGACGTCTGCGGTCGCACGGGCGGCGCCTGTCGTCCACCGCGCCTGCCGCTGCCGCACGACGTGGCGGCCAGGATCACCGGTGACACCGAAGCCGTCCTGGCCAAGGGGTACAAGTGAGGTCCCGCCGCACGTTCCATGCCGTCGACTCGCACACCGAGGGCATGCCCACCCGGGTCGTTGTCGGCGGCGTGGGGACGATCCCTGGGGCCACCATGGCCGAGCGCCGGCTCTGGTTCATGCAGCACAGCGACGACATCCGCACGTTGCTGATGTACGAGCCGCGCGGTCACGCCGCGATGAGCGGGGCGATCCTGCAGCCGCCGACCCGTCCCGACGCGGACTACGGCGTGCTGTTCATCGAGGTCTCCGGGCTGCTGCCGATGTGCGGCCACGGCACGATCG
This sequence comes from Micromonospora sp. NPDC051006, assembly GCF_044456245.1. Classification (NCBI taxonomy): domain Bacteria; kingdom Bacillati; phylum Actinomycetota; class Actinomycetes; order Micromonosporales; family Micromonosporaceae; genus Micromonospora; species Micromonospora sp. NPDC051006. The sequence goes on along the minus strand of NZ_JBITFP010000006.1, from coordinate 157,968 downwards.
GGGTCGCCACGGTCCTCGTCGAGACCGGGATGGTGCCCGTCGTCGAGCCGGTGACCACGATCCGGCTCGACACCCCCGCCGGGCTGGTCGTCGCGTCCGTGGACGTACGCAACGGCGCGGCCGAGTCGGTCACCATCCAGAACGTCCCGTCGTTCGTGCACGCGCTGGACCGGAAGGTCGAGGTGCCGGGCTTCGGCCAGGTCGGGTACGACATGGCGTTCGGCGGGAACTTCTACGCGATCGTCGAGCTCGCGGACCTGGGACTGCCCTTCGACCGCTCCCGCGCCGGCGACCTGCTGACCGTCGGTCTGGCGATCATGGATGCGGTGAACGAGCAAGACCGGCCGGTTCACCCCGAGCGCGACGACATCAACGGCTGCCACCACGTCTATCTGAAGGCCCCCGGCTCGACGGCCCAGTTGTCGCGGCACGCCATGGCGATCCACCCTGGCTGGTTCGACCGGTCGCCGTGCGGCACGGGCACGAGCGCGCGCATGGCGCAGCTGCACGCGCGGGGCGAGCTGGGCATCGGCGAAGACTTCGTCAACGAGTCGTTCATCGGCACCCGCTTCACCGGGCGGCTGCTCGGCGAGACCACGGTCGGGTCACACCCGGCGGTGCTGCCGTCGATCACCGGCCGGGCGTGGGTCACCGCCACCGCACAGTTCCACCTCGATCCCACGGACCCGTTTCCCGCGGGGTTCCTGCTGTGAGTCCGACGCCCGTCCCGGATCTGCCCGGCATCGGTCGCCGGGAGAACCTGCGCGACCGGATCCGGGAGGCTCTGCGCGCCGGGATCATCTCCGGCAAGCTGGAGCCGGGCGTGGTCTACTCGGCTCCGGCGTTGGGCGCGCAGCTCGGCGTCTCGGCGACGCCGGTGCGGGAGGCCATGCTCGACCTGGTGAAGGGAGGCCTGGTCGTCGCCCACCCCAACAAGGGCTTCCGGATCACCGAGATGTCCGAGGAGGACCTCGACAACCTGGCCGCCGTGCGGCTGCTCATCGAGCCGCCCACCGTGCGCGACGCCGTGGCGGTGATCCCGAAGGAGGACTTTCCCGAGCTGCGGGCCCGCGCGCAGGCCATCGTGGACGCGGCGGAGAACGGCAACCTGCTCGGCTACATCGAGGCCGACCACGTGTTCCATCTGACTCTGCTCGCCTACAGCGGCAACCGCTTCCTGGTGGACGTCGTGTCCGACCTGCGCTCGCAGACCCGGCTGCTCGGGCTGACCCCGCTGCTGGAGAGCGGCAGGCTGGGCAGCTCGGCCGCCGAACACCACGAACTCCTGGACTTCGTCGAAGCCCGCGACGCGTCCGGGGCCGAGCTGCTGATGCGCCGCCACATCGGCCACGTACGGGGCCTGTGGGCCGGCGGCGCCGAGCGAAGCACAGCGGTGAGATGAGCGTGGACCTCGTGGTCGTCGGGGCGGGCGTGGTGGGCGCGGCCAGCGCGTACTTCTCGGCCCTGGCGGGGCTGCGGGTGCTCGTCGTCGAACGCGGCGCGATCGCCGGCGGCACCTCCAGCGCGGGCGAGGGCAACCTGCTGGTGTCCGACAAGGAGGCCGGCCCCGAACTCGACCTGGCGCTGTACTCGCAGCGGATCTGGCGCGAGGACCTGGCGGAACACGGCGACCTGTGGGAGTTCGAGTCCAAGGGCGGCCTGGTCGTCGCGGCGTCGGAGCAGAGCCTCGCCTCGCTGCGCGCGCTCACCGTGCATCAGCGCCGGTGCGGGGTCGAGGTCCGCGACGTCGCGGCGGCCGAGTTGCGCGACTACGAGCCGCACCTGTCCCCGCGACTCGCCGGAGGCGCCCACTATCCGCAGGACGCCCAGGTCCAGCCGATGCTGGTCGCGGCCCACCTGCTCCGGCTGGCCCGCGAGCACGGGGCCGAGGTGCGTACGAACACCGAGGTGACGGGCTTGCTGCGCGCCGGCGACCGGGTGAGCGGCGTGCGAACCCCCGGCGGCGACATCCCCGCCGGCGCGGTGCTCAACGCCGCCGGCACGTGGGCCGGCGCGGTCGCCGGCCTCGCCGGGGTATCCGTCCCCGTGCTGCCCCGGCGCGGCTTCATCCTGGTCACCCAGCCGATGCCACCCCGCACGATCCGCCACAAGGTGTACGCCGCCGAGTACGTCGGTGACGTGGCCAGCTCCGACGCGACCCTGCAGACCTCACCGGTCGTCGAGGGAACCGCCGGCGGCACCATCCTCATCGGCGCGTCGCGCGAGCGCGTCGGCTTCGACCGGACCGTGTCCGTCACCGCGATCAGCACGCTCGCGGCCAAGGCGATCGCGCTGTTCCCGATGCTGCGGCAGGTCCGTGCGATGCGCACCTATTTCGGCTTCCGCCCATACTGCCCCGATCACCTACCCGTTCTCGGTCCCGACCCGCGTGCGCCCGGCCTGTGGCACGCCTGCGGCCACGAGGGCGCCGGCATCGGCCTGTCCGCCGGGACCGGCAAGCTGATCGCCCAGGCGCTCCTAGGGCAGCGGACCGACCTCGACCTCACGCCGTTCGCCCCGGACCGGTTCGCCGACGCCGAGGAGGCGGCCCGATGACCCACCGGTTGACCTTCCGCGGCACCGAGGTTGCGGCCGAGCCCGGCCAGAGCGTCGCCGCCGCACTGGTCGCCGCCGGCATCCTCGACTGGCGCACCACCCGCCGGGGCGGCAGGCCCCGGGGACTTTTCTGCGGCATCGGCGTCTGCTTCGACTGCCTGCTCACCATCGACGGCGTCCCCGACCAGCGCGCCTGCCTGGTCACGGCCGCGGACGGCATGACCCTCGGCGACGACGCCGACTCACAGGACCCCGGCTCACCGGGGGAAGACGATGCCGCCAATGCATGACGTCGCCGTGGTCGGCGCCGGCCCGGCCGGCCTCGCGGCCGCCGTCGAGGCGGCCGAGGCCGGGCTCGCCGTCGCCCTGCTCGACACCGCCGGGCAGCCCGGCGGGCAGTACTGGCGGCACTACGACGAGACCCACGACCGCCCCGCCGATCGCGTCGGCCACCACGGCTGGCCGATCTTCACCGGCCTGCGCAACCGCCTGGAGGACCTGCGCGCCGCCGGCCGGATCCGCTACCTCCCCGGCCATCAGGTCTGGCTCATCACCCGCGACGAGGGCGGCGCGTTCACCCTCCTGATGACGGCCACCGCCTCCACCTGCGCCGGCAGTGGCATCGACCGGAGCCTCCTCGCGCGGGCGCTGATCCTGTGCCCGGGAGGCTACGACCGGCAACTGCCCGTCCCCGGGTGGGACCTGCCCGGTGTGATGACCGCCGGGGGAGTGCAGGCCCTTCTCAAGGGGCACCGCACCACCGCGGGGCGACGCGCGGTCGTCGCCGGCACCGGCCCGTTCCTGCTGCCCGTGGCCACCGGCCTCGCGCGGGCCGGCGTAACCGTCGCGGCCGTCGTCGAGGCCAACGCAACGCTCGGGTGGCTGCGCGACCCGGTCGGCGCGATGTCCGCGCCGGGCAAGGCCGTCGAGGCACTGCAGTACGCGGCGCTGATGGCCCGACACCGCATCCCGTACCGGACGAGGACCGTGGTCCGTAAGATCCTCGGTACGGACCGCGTCGAGGCGGTCCGGACCGTCCGGGTGGACACCGCCGGCCGTCCGACCGGGCCGGAGCAGGAGATCGCCGTCGACCTCGTGGCGGTCGGCTGGGGCTTCACTCCCTCGCTCGAACTGCCGCTCATGCTCGGCGCCGAAACGGTGCAGGACACCGACGGGTCCCTCGTCGTGGCCGTCGACGACCGTCAGCGCAGCAGCGTCGACGGGCTGTACGTCGCCGGCGAGGCGACCGGGGTGGGCGGGGCGATCCTAGCCGTCCACGAGGGACGGCTGAGCGCGCTCGCCCTCGCTGCCGCACTGGGCCGCCCGGCCGATCCGGCCGCGACGAGGCGGTTGCGCGGCGCCGTGCGGCGGGGGCGGCGGTTCGCCGCCGCCATGCAACGGACCTACCCGGTGCCGGGTGCGTGGCCGCAGTGGCTGTCGGAGACGACGCTGGTGTGCCGCTGCGAGGAAATCTCCTACGGCGACCTGCGCCGGGCGTACGAGGACCTCGGCGCGGAGGACGCGCGCACGCTGAAGATGCTGGCCCGGCCGGGAATGGGCTGGTGCCAGGGACGCGTGTGCGGCTTCGCCACCGCCGCGATCGCGGCCCGGCTGAGCGGACGTGCGACCACGGCCGACGACTTGAGACCGCTGGCCACCCGCAGCCTCGCCGTGCCGGTGCCCCTCGGCGAACTCGCCGACCTGGCCGACGAGACGACGCCCGTCGAGACGCTGGAACACCCGACGAGAGAACGAGGACGAGACGGTGAGTGACGTACTGAGCATCGATCCGCGTACCGGAGAGACGCGGGCCCGCGTCGCGACGGAGTCGACGGCGGCGGACGTGGACCGGGCGGTGCGCGCAGCCGCCGCGGCCGGCGCGGCACTCCGCGACCACGCCGCGCGGGCGGACCTGCTGCGCACGGCCGCCGCGCTTCTGCAGAAGAGCGGCGAGGAGATCGTGGCGACCGCCGACGCGGAGACGGCGCTCGGCAGCGTACGGCTCTCCGGCGAACTGGCCCGCCCGTGCTACCAGCTCTGCGTGTTCGCGGACGTGGTGGACGCCGGCGCGTACCTCGACGTGATCATCGACCACGCCGACCCGCAGGCGCAGCCCGCGCCCCGGCCCGACCTGCGACGCTACAAGGTGCCGCTCGGCGTGGTCGCGGTCTTCGCGGCCAGCAACTTTCCGCTGGCCTTCAGCGTGGCGGGCGGTGACACCGCGAGCGCCCTGGCCGCCGGATGCCCGGTCGTGGTCAAGGCGCACCCCGATCATCCGGCCACCTCCGCCCTGTGCGCCCGGATCCTGCGCTCGGCGGCGGCCGAGGTCGGGCTGCCCGAGGACGTCGTCCAGCTGGTCCACGGCTTCGACGCGGGTCCGGAACTCGTACGCCACCCGATGACGGCGGCGGTCGGGTTCACCGGCTCGGTGCGCGGCGGCCGCGCGCTGTTCGACATCGCAGCCGCCCGGCCGCGGCCGATCCCGTTCCACGGCGAGCTGGGCAGCCTCAACCCCGTGGTGGTGACCGCCCGGGCGGCCGAGACCAGGGCGGAGGAGATCGCGGCGGGACTCGCCGCCTCGTACACCCAGGGTCTGGGCCAGTTCTGCGTCAAGCCCGGCCTCGTCCTGCTCCCCGAGGGACCGGCGGGCGACGCGGTCGTCGGGGCGGTCGTCACGGCGGCGGTCCCGTCCGGGCCGTTGCTCGACCCGCGCATGCGCACGGCGTTCCTCGACGGCGTCCGCTCCCGCGTCGCCCTCCCCGGCGTAACGCAGCCGTTGACAGCGGGGGAGGCCGGCGACGACGGGACGCCGCTGGCCGTACGGCCGGGTGTGTTGACGGTCGCGGCGGCGCGGCTCGCCGAGGGCGGGCCCTACGAGGAGCTGCTGGAGGAGTGCTTCGGACCGGTCACCGTGCTGGTCCGCTACGGCTCGACGGCCGAGCGGGACGCGCTGCTCGCCGGCCTGCCGGGCAACCTCACGGCGACCGTGCACCTGGCCGCCGACGAGCGGGACGGCGCAGCGGCGGAACTGGTCACCGCGCTGAGCGCGATCGCGGGACGGGTCGTCGTGGACGGCTGGCCCACGGGGGTGACGGTTTCCCCGGCCATGCAGCACGGCGGGCCCTACCCCGCCTCGACGAGCGGCTCGACCTCGGTGGGAAGCACCGCGATCGAGCGTTGGCTGCGCCCGGTCTGCTACCAGACCACCCCGGACCCACTGCTGCCCCCGGAGCTGCGGGAAGCCAACCCGCTCGGCCTGCCCCGCGTGGTCGATGGCGTTCGCACGGCGCGGTAGCCCGGCGTCCGGCCGAACGCGCCGTTATTGGCAGGTATCGCCTGCTGCTGTCACGGGTGGACCTCCTCGAGGTTATGCCCGCAGGTAGCGGTCGCTATGGAATAGCCGATGGTGGCTGCCGTCAGCACGAGGCCGACACCGACGCCGAGAGCTGCCGCGCCTTTGATGGACAGTTTAGTTCGCCAAACGAACACGGCCGTCACTGCAGATCTTGAGGCCGCTGATGGCCGGCCGCCGAGGGAGCGCGTCGGTCGATGAGGATCCGCAGCAGGGCGAGTTGTTCGTCGTTGACCACCGGGCGCAGCCCGGCCATGCGAGTGCCGACCAGCGCGACGCAGTGGGCGTCGAGTTTTCGTCAGACCTTCGGGGCTTCCCAGGTGGTCAGGCCTAAAACCCTTATTTACCAGGTCCTAACAGTTCCTCAATCTCCGACACAGCAGCGACTCTTTCGTCGCCCGGCGCTCCGCGCGATCCTGGGTTTTGGTCGAAAACTGGCCTCTTCGAGAGTTCGGCGATCGTATGGTGGCAACATGGGCGAGCAACGTCTTCCGGATGGGTTCAGTGAGCTGACGGCCGACGTCAACGGCATAACCATCAACTACGTGCGCGGCGGCAACGGCCCGACGGTGGTGCTCCTGCACGGGTACCCGCAGACGTGGTACTCGTGGCGCAAGGTGATGCCAGCCCTCGCCCAGCATTACACCGTCATCGCCCCCGACATGCGTGGTGCTGGGAGCAGCGGGGCCCCGGCTGACGGGTACGACAAGAAGACTCTGGCCGGCGACCTCCACGGCCTGCTCACCCAGCTCGGGCTCGACCGGTCCATCCGGTTGGTCGGGCACGACATCGGCGCGATGGTCGCCTACTCGTACGCCGCGCAGCACCCGGAGAGCGTGCAGCGGCTGGTGTTCTGCGAGGCGGTCATCCCCGACGAGAACATCTTCTCGATGCCGGTGCTTACCCCGCAGGGCCCGGGCCACTGGAACTTCGGTCTGTTCAATGTGGACAGTGGCTTTCCCGAGGGGCTGGTGAAGGGCCGGGAGTTGGCGTGGGTGCGTGGATACATGATCCCGCAGGCGGTGAACGCGGAGGCGATCGACGAGCAGAGCCTCCAGGAGTATGCCCACTACCTCGAAGACGAGGCGCACCTGAAGGCAAGCTTCGCCTACTTCCGCATGCTGACCCACGACATGGCCGACAACGCCGAATACATGAAGACCCGGCTCCCGATGCCGGTTCTGGCCATCGGTGCCGGTGGCAGCCTCGGCGACTCGATCGGCGCCCAGCTGACGCGGTATGCCCAGGACGTGCACATCAGCGTCATCGACGACGCCGGGCACTACCTGTTCGAGGAGCAACCGGACGAACTGGCACGGCAGGTGCTTCCCTTCCTGGCCTAGACAGTATTCCAGCCCGGGTTCGTTATGTAGATGAGCAGCGATGAGCTGGGTGGTTCGGGCTGGTCGGCGCGCCTGCGGGCATGGAAACGGCCGCCGGTTGATCGTCGATGACTTGTGGAGACAATAGAAGATCGTGCGGCGGCCGTTGGGCACAGCGTAGACGCCGAGAGATGGTTGGCGGAGTTCGATACCGGGTTCGCGCGGATCGCGGGCCGGTTCGCGCGGGTGGAGCCGCGCAGGCAGGCCCGGTCGTTCCTGCTCGGGTTGTTGTCTGATGTGGACAACCGGTCGTGTTGGCAGTTGGCTGAGCAGGCCGGGGACGCGTCGCCGCATGCGATGCAGCGACTGCTGGGCGAGGCGGTCTGGGACGCCGACGCGGTGCGTGACGACGTGCGGGGCTACGTCATCGAGGCGCTCGGTGACCCGGGCGGGGTACTCATCCTGGACGACACCGGCGACCTGAAGAAGGGCCTGCACACCGTCGGTGTGCAGCGGCAGTACACCGGGACCGCCGGGCGGGTAGAGACCGCGCAGGTCGCGGTCCGCCTCACCTACGCCGCGCCGGGCGGATACACGTTGATCGACCGGGAGGTCTACCTGGCCAAGGCGTGGACCGACGACCCGAAGCGGTGCGCCGCCGGTGGCGTTCCAGCCGACGTCGAGTTCGCGACCAAGCTCGTCCTGGCCCGGCGGATGCTCACCCGCGCTCTCGACGCGAACGTGCCCGTGGCGTGGGCCACGGCGGACGAGGCCGGCGGTGACCGGCAGCTACGCCGCGACCTGCAACGCCGCGGAGTGGGTTACGTCCTGGCCGTGGCGAAAAGTCACCGCGTCACCGCCCGCCCGGTTGACGGCCCGGTCCGCGCCGACCGCCTCGCCGCCGTCCTGCCCGCCCGAGCGTGGAACCGGCTGTCCGCCGGAGCCGGGTCGAAAGGCGCCCGCGACTACGACTGGGCCTGGATCGGCATCACCGCACCCGCCGACGAGAGCACCGGCCATCACTGGCTGCTGGTCCGCCGGCGGATCAGCGACGGTGAGCTGGCGTTCTACCGCTGCTGGTCACCCCAACCCGTCCCACTACGAGTGCTGGTGCGGGTGGCCGGGACCCGCTGGTCGATCGAGACCTGCTTCCAGACCGGCAAGACCATCGGCCTGGACGAACCCCAGGTCCGCCGCTGGCACGCCTGGTATCGGCACGTCACCCTCTTCATGCTCGCCCAGGCGATCTTGACCGTGATCGCCGCCCAAGAACGTGGCGACCGTCCCGCAGCCAATCACACGGTGATCCCGTTGACCCTGCCCGAAATCCGACGCCTCCTCGCGAAGCTGATCACCAACACCGTCCACCCGATCAACCACTGGCTGACCTGGTCACACTGGCGACGCCAACACCAAGCACGCGCCCGGACCAGCCACTACCGCCGCCGCACCCAGCAAAGCCATCAACCAACATCTACATAACGAGCCCGGGCTGCCGTACTAGGGCGCGGCCACGCACGCAGGTAGCCAGCTGAGTGTGCACCGGCATCTCCAGGATCATCGCCGGCATCCGCAATCGGGGGCGTAGGTGTCGCCGCTGCAAGATCAGCCAGGGCGGCGCTGCTTGCGGTGGCTGCGAGTGCGGTCGGCGAGTGGTTCAGGGCCCGGCTGAACAACGGGATCGGGCGGGGTAGGACAGCATGGCGAGGCTCCAGGCCGGGGTCTCGGTTCCTGTTGACCGCTGTCCTACCTAAAGCATCGCAACCATCACCCATCAGGCAGACACACACGCAACGACCTGCAAGATCAGGTTGGAAAAGGCTCAGTGTGTGAGGGATGCGGCGCGTTGGGAAGCTTCGATAATTCGTTGCTCGCTTGTGGAGGCGGCCGTCCGGCACGCACTCAGCGCAGCGGGTGCGGGTCCGGCCCGTAGCAGCGGGTGAAGGGGATAATGGCTTGCACAGGCGCCGGACTGAGAGTTTGACTGCTCGCCATGCCTTCCCCCTCACCGATCTTCGTTGCGGGTACGGGTCGTTCGGGAACGTCACGGATCGCCGACATCATCGGCGAACATCCGCTGATCCATCGGATTCCCATGGAGACCCGGTTCCTCATCGATCCGGGTGGCCTGCGGGACCTGGCCGACGCGCTCACCGATCGATACGACCCCACCGTCGGTGAGGACGCCCTGCACCGGCTCAGCGACTTCCTCACCGTACGAGTGCCCGGCCGGCGCGACGATCGCGGCAAGACCGTTCCCGAGCTGGTCGGCGAACGGCGCTACCGGGACGCGGTGCAACAGCTCTGGCCGCAGTTGATCGCGTACACTTACGACGAACCTGCGCCCGCGGAAGGCTTCGGGAACGGCGACCGGCCTGCCGGGCCGTTCGAGCCACTGAGCCGCCGGCGGGTACTTCCCCGGTATTTCAGCGACCGGCGCGAACTGCTCGGAATCTTGCGGGGCCTGATCGACACCATGTTCGGCGGAGCAGCCGCCGACGCGGGCAAGCCGACCTGGTGCGAAAAGACACCGTTCAACCTGCTGTGCATGGAGTTCCTCTGGGAACTAGTCCCCGAAGCGACCATCGTGCACATCAAGCGCAATCCGGTCTCAGTGCTCGCATCCCACCTGGCCCAGCCATGGGCACCGTCCACGGTCGACGGCGTCCTCGCCTACCTCAAGCCGGTCTACCACCGATGGCTCACCTGGAAGAACACGGTCGACCTGACGGGCAGGCGATACATCGAGGTGAAAGCAGAAGATCTCGCAGCCGACTGGCCCGGGCAGCGCCGAGCCCTGTTCGAACGGCTCGACATCGACGACTTCGTCACCCCTTCAACATTTCAGTCGCACAAGCTGACGAACCGCAACGACCAATTCGACGACGAAACCCGCGAGTTCATCGAAGAAGCACTCGGCAAGGTCATCCCGGCCATGGGATATGAGTGACGGGCTCTTGAGTTGCCTGAGGTCGAGTACACCGGGGATGCGGAAGCCATCAGCGCCTACGCTGCATGGAGCGGGCCGGATCCTCCAGGGTCGTGTGATCGGTAATGCTGTGCACGTGAGTAGTCCGGTCATCGCCGCTGGACGGCGACACTCGTTGGGGCTGTGTGCCGACGGCACAGTGGTTGCGGCCGGCACGGGGACATCTGGTGAGTGTCGAGTCGAAGGCTGGGTCCAGGTGGTCGCCGTGGCGGCGGGCAACGTGCATACGGCGTCGAACACTGGACGCTCCCACAGCGTCGGCCTGCGCGCGGACGGCACTGTGATGGCGACGGGCTGGAACGGTGACGGGCAGTGTGACGTCGCGTCATGGCGCGAGGTGATCCTTGTCGCCGCGGGCTGGCGCCGCACGTTGGGGCTAGTTGGTGACGGCACCGTGCTGGCTGCGGGACGCCTCCGCGAGGGAGCATGCAACGTGAGCCAATGGCGTGAGGTTGTCGCGTTGGCTTGTGGCGACTGGCATTCGGTGGGCCTCAGAGCCGATGGGACCGCCGTTGCCGTGGGCAACGGTCGCCGTGGGCAGTGCGCGGTCGACACGTGGCGTGACGTTGCCGCCGTCGCCGCCGGCTACCTTCACACGGTCGGTCTCACCGACGACGGACGCGTCTTTGCGGTCGGGGATCAATCGGCGGGCGCCTGTGACGTTAGTGCTTGGCGGGACGTTGTGGCAGTGGCGGCTGGGAGCTACCACACCGTCGGAGTCACCGCGGCTGGCCGAGTCGTGGCCGTGGGTAGCAACGATTCCGGTCAGTGCGATGTCGCCGACTGGCGCGAGATCGTCACGGTGGCGGCCGGATCCACTCACACTCTCGGACTACGCGCGGACGGAACAGTTGTCGCCGCCGGAAACAACGAGCACGGTCAGTGCGACATCATCGGCTGGGACGCGATCCGATCGCCAAACTAGATGCTGCACGGAGGCTTGCTCTGCTGCCGGTCGCTGGCCAACATCCTCATCTGCCGCGGTCCGCGCGCTACGCGACGTAACTAAGTGCTGACTCGGCCGGCATGCGCACATGTCGATGACAGTGTGTCATCGGGGTTGCCGTGGACGCACACCCATCCAAGGCGCCGATGTAGCGCCGGTCGGCTGGGGCAGCGAGGCACGAGCGGTGCGTCGCTACATCGACCGCCGCGCCGCTTCGTTCGGCTCAAGGCCGCGCGATGGGTAGCTCACGAAGCGGATCGCCGCCATCGATGAACAGCCGGGCGTCTGCCTTGGTCGCCCTAGCGATACGCTGCAGCACCCGCTGACCAGCCTCGGGGTGGCGGCCGTCGAGGGCGCCAACGCGGACGGCGAACACGATCTCGTACGGCTCTTCCTGGGTCTGCAGGACGAAGTCTTCGGCCGCAACGCGGCGGACACTCATGCGGCCGGACCTGATCTCGTCCACTGCGGCGGCCTCTGCCTGGGCGATAGCAGTGGCAGACCGGTCGATGGCCAAGATGTGGCCGGTGGTGAGTCGGGCCGCCACCGCTCGTGCGGCCGCCCCGGGCCCGCATCCGATTTCGAGGACGCGGGAGTGCGGCTGAAGAGGAAGCGCGTTCACGATCGCGGCGAGGCGATGCGACAGAGATCCCGACACGGCCAAAGGATAAGCGGGGCTTGGCCAACCAGAGCAACACCCGCCGCGACCGTAACGGCCGGGCCGCGATCCGGACCGCCACCGACACACCCGTGCGGCGCCGGGCGCGTCGACCAGCCCCCGCCGCGACGACCAGGCCAGCGCGGGAGCGACGTAAAACCGCACCCGTCCCGAAGCAGGTCCGACCTGCAGGTGCCAATACTTCACGCCTGCTGCCCTTGCGACGGCAGGTTCCCGCGCCGACACACCCCCCACTGGGGTCTGCCGGCAAGCGTCCGGCGGGACGGACACCCCAGGCAACCAACCCGTCAGGGCCGGTCCGCCAGGTGCCGCACACGGCTCCACCACCACCGCGCGACGACCCCACCGGGTCCGCGGAGCAACAATCGGTCGGGGCTTTCACCGCCACGTGCACGCCACCCCCATCATGGGACCGCCGCACAGGCGAGATGACCGGACCGGCGAGGATCACATAGGAAACCAGAGACGCTGGCCATTCCCGCTGCCGCCATCCCGATAGCGAAGGCCTCGGCGGCGATGCACGCTCCAGCCGCGGTCCGCTTGCTGAGATCCTCATTGTGGTCAAGCACCCGGCGAGCTCGAGTTCGCGATACGGCGAATCGCCGCGATCTTGTGAAGCCAGTCGCCCAGTCGGGTGATCTTGACGACGTCGCCGGTCTCCGGGGCTTGGATGATGAGCCCTTGGCCGAGGTACATGCCGACGTGGCGTGGGTTGGACGTGGTGCCTCGACTGCCTGGGATGAGGATGAGGTCGCCTGGCAGTAGAAGCGCCGGGTCGGTGACCGCCGTCCCGGCCTTCACCTGGTCGGTGGTGACACGGGGGAGGGAGATTCCGCCGGCCCGGTACGCCTGCTGCATGAGTGAGGAGCAGTCGCACTGCTTGTTGGGGTCGCCGGAGTGCGGGTCGGTGCACGATCCGCCGAAGTGGTACGGGGTGCCTAGCTGTCCGACCGCCCAGAGGATCGCGGTCGTGACCTGCGGCGGGGTGTTGGCGGGCAGGGTGAATCCGTCCGGCAATGCGGCAAGCGCGTCGGTGCTGCAGTCGGTCAGGGTGCTGGTCAGTTGCTCCACGAGCTGGACCGCGTCGTCGGCCCACTTGGCGTACGCGTCGGGGAAGGCCGAGACCTGAACTGCCTGCGCGGCCTCGGTGAGGGGCATGGTTTGCCAGCCGGTGACGGTCAGCAGCTTGTCGAAGAACTTTCCCGCCTGGTAGGCGGGCTCGGACAGCTGTCTGGCGCTGCCCCAACCCTGGCTCGGACGCTGTTGAAACACGCCGATCGAGTCGTGGTCGTTGCCGTCGCCGAGGTGCGGCAGGTTACGCAGCCCGGACTCCTGCAAGGCGGTGGCGAGGGCTACGACCCATCCCCAGCGGGGCACGCCTTTGGAGACGCCGACATCGATGATGCTCGCGGCGATCTCGACCTGTTCGGTGTCCCAGGTGCCGATGCCGGGTGGCTGCCCGGAGGGCCGCAAGGCGGGCATGGCGGCGACGCCGCACCCGCCGGGACCCCCGCCCATGACTGAGGACAGCAGCAGCATCGGCAGGCCGAAGCAGCCGATGATGACGACGGTGACGATGCCGATGATGGCTTTGGTCATGGCAATTCCTCTCGGTGAAAACAAGAAAGGGCCGGGTCCTCGCGCAGGTGCGCGGCCGGCAGGGGGTGCGATATCAGGAAGCTCGGCTACCTGCGGTGAACCAGTGGGACCAGGTCCGCGCGGATCAGGCGGGGGAGTTCGGCGATCAGGTCGGCCGTGTCGAACGGCGGGTGGCCGAAATTGAGCATGGACTGCGTCGCGCCAGTCTCAGCGGCCGGGTTCGAGACCGGGGGCGAACCACAGCGCGCCGCCGATCCGTGGGGTGAGCAGGGCCATCGGCTGGCTGGCGCAGGTGGCCAGGTAGTGGCAGCCCGGGGTCGTTGTAGATGGAGCGCGGCCGGCCGTGGTGGACTGGGCAGCTGCAGTCGCAGGGGCGCTCGTAGGCGTTGGGGTCGGTGACGTAAGAGCTGTCTCCCTGTGCGGTCGTGAAGCGCAAGAAGGCCGTGGGCCGTCCTCGCGGACCGCCCAACAGGCCCATGGTCGTGGCGCGGGGTTGGAGCGACTACGCCTGGCGGCGCTGCTCGTGAGGGTGTTGCAGGATGGTGATGGTCTGGAGTAGTTGGCGCTCGATGGTGCGGCTGGCCGCGTAGAGGTCCTGGTGTTCGTGGATGTGGTCGGCGTTGGGCCAGTCCCATTGGCCGCCGGGGAGGCGGTTGACGAACCAGAGGTCTGCGCCGTGGTCGAGGAACAGGGCGCAGTTCCAGTGCTCGGTGATGAGGGTGGTTGGCTGGGTGGCGCAGGTGATCGCACAGGCGCAGCGGTCGTCGTTGTAGGTCGTGCGTTGGTAGCCGTGGTGCTGCGGGCAGCGGCAGTCACAGAGCCGCTGCCACGGCGCCGTGTAGGCCATGTCGGTCTCCTTGGAGGGTGAGGCGTGTGCGCCTCGGGGCCGCCGGCGGGGGCGGCTTACCGAGGCGCACGCGGGTGGGAAGGGTGATGGCCGCGATCAGGACGGCGGGGTGAGGCGGGCACGGTCGGGTCCGAGGCGCATGTCGCGCTGGATCTGGCGGGTTTCCTCGACGGTGAGCAGGTAGGCGGGCAGGCGTGGCACGCCTTCACGCCAGGCGCGGTAGAGCCGGTGGCATCCGTCGATGAGCAGCGGCGAGGGTGACCGGCCGGTGATGAGTAGCTGCGCGACGATCACGGGTGTGCCGAGTTTGGTGGTCATCGCGTAGGCGCGGTCCAGGCCGTTGCGGGTCACACCGATGAGGCTGATCGTGCGGGCGTGAGGGTTATCGATGTCGGTGAGGTCGTACGCCTGCGCCCACGCTGCGACGTCCAGCGGCCGGGCGTCGCGGGGTGCGGGGGCGATCAGCGCCTGTGCGGCGTTGATCGAGAAGACCCAGGGGCCGAAGTGGAACCACTGCGGGTTGGTCTCGGTCATCGGCGGCCGCCGGTGACGTGGGTGTAGATCGCGACGCACCGCAGGATCAGCTCGTGCGACGGCAGGGTTAGCAGCCGCTGCCGGTGCTTGGCTGTGAGGCGGTCCCAGATGGCGAGGGTGACGCTGGCCGACCAGAGGTCCACCAGCACGCCGTCGATCTTGGCGTGCTGCCGTTCGGCGACGATGCGCCGCAGCGATTCGATGAGCGTCGCGTCGCCGGGTGGGTGGGTGTAGTCGTCGCGTCGGGCAGCGTCGGGCAGCAGGGTCAGGCAGTCCTCGCAGGTGCGCTCGGTGTGCGGCGGGTCCTGGGTTTCCCACCGGGTGACGGTGTCGGCGGGCAGGCCGCAGACGGCTTGCCGCGGGTCGCGTGGGTGGCGGAGGTGACCGGTCAACGGGGGCTCCTGCGTTGCGGGCGGTATCCGGGTGCGTTGGGTCATGGGTGGTTGCTCCGTGCGGGCGGCCGGGGCAGCGGAGCGCGCGGTCCGCTGCCCCGGGCAGAAGTGGTGGACGGTTAGACCGTCAGCAGGTTGAAGGCGGCCACCTTCAGGTCGCCTGCCTTGCCGGTGACGACGCGGTTGGCGCGGGTGGTGGCGTCCTTGGCCTGCTGGTAGTGGTCGAGGTACTCGGTGATGGCCTGGTATCCGGCCCAGCAGGTGCCCGCGATGGCGCGTTGGGTGTCGGCCTCGGTGATGAGGTACTTGAGGGTCCCGAGGCGTTCCTTGGCGTTGTTGCGAGTCTTCTCCGAGGCGTTGTCCTTGACCGGCCACACCTGCGCGACCACGTTCTCGAACTCGCGCATGGTCATCTCGGTCTGCAGCATCCGATCGGCGGCCTTTTCGAACGTGTCCATGTACGTCCACATCAGGCCCAGCGCCTCGCGTGCCTGAGCGATCTGGGAGGTGACGTTGCTGGTGTGCCGGAACGTGTAGTGGCCCACGGCGTGGGCGAAGGCCGCGCGCTGCGTGTTCGCACACACCACCCGGATGGGGCTGGCGTCCACGCGCAGCGCGGCGGTGCCGTCGTGCGAGGTCGTCCCGATCAGGTAGAGGTCCATCCGGTCGACCCCGGCGATCTCCATGGAATCGGGGAGTTTCAGGGTGACGAACACGCTCTTGCCGTTTCGGAGGCTGCCGGCGGTCTCGAAGTGGGCACCGCCGACCTGGTCCACGAGCCGGTCGAGCATGTCGGCGCACTGCTCGTTCTGCACCACGGTGTAGTCGGTCCCGACGACGCCCAGATATTCGGTCGCCCCGGTTACCGGGTTGCGGCGTACGGTCATGCGCTTGTCGTCGGCGGGGATGGGGACTTCGATGCCGTCCACGACATCGATGCCCTGGACGCGGATCGTGCGCACGCCCCAGTTGCCGAGCAGTGCGGCGCCCATGATCTCCTGGGCGCTCATCGTGTTCTGGGTGACGGTGCCCAGCTGGTGCCAGGCCGATAGGCGGGCGCTGGCGAAGGCGGTCTGGCCGTTGGCGAAGGTTTCCAGTTCGTGTGCCACAGGGTTTCCTCTCAACGTGCCGCGGGGGCCGAGCCGTCCGGCTCGGCCCCCGCGGAAGGGATGGGGATGGGTTGCTGCTGCCCGGTGTCGCCGTCGGCCCGCGCCGGGTGCGCGAACGTCATGGGCGCCGGGTCGACCTGGACGAGGCGGCTGTCGGCAGCTTCGTTCGGGCAGACGGTGGCGGCGACGCCACCGTGGTGTCGCCGAGCGGCGTTGATGTCCTCGGCGTATCGGGAAGGCCTACCCCGGGGGTGTTGGGCCGGCTTCTCCGGGACGCGCGCTCGCCGAGGGGCAGCCGGTCGGGCGTGAGTGGCGAGGCTCCGCGGGACCGGTGCCGGGCGTCGCCCGACCACGCAACCGCCGTCAGGACCGTTCGACAGCGGCCTCGTCGGACTGGTCCGTAGCGCCGTCGTCGGCCTGTGCGGGGAACTCGAAGGCCCACGGAGACTCGGAGACCATGACGATGCGGCCGGCGGCCCCGAGCTTGCCGCAGTTGTTGCGCACCGCCCCGGAGCTGACCGCCCGGCCTGCGAGCTGGGTGCTGATCGCGGCGGCGATCTCCTGCGGCGTCATCGTCCGACCCGGGTTGGCCTTGAGCGTCTCGAACGTCAGCCGCTCCAGCTCGCCTCTGGCGAACGGCTGGCTGCCGTCGGTGTTGGCCGTGACGTCGGTGCGGGGCGTCCCGGCCGTCGGCTGGCCGGGCGCGCGGGTGGGCGGCCGGGTGGGCAAGTCCACGCTGTGGACCGTGCCGTCTGCGGCGACGATGTGCAGCGTCGCGTCCGGGCGGACGAGGGGCTGCACCTGGGCGAGCGCGTCCGGCGCGGACAGGCCCCTGATCACCTGGAAGCACAGCGGGCAGCGGGGCGGCCGCGGGTTCGGGTCGACGTCGCTGGCCTTGGTGGGGCCGGCGATCCACCGCCGCGGCACGCCGGGTAGGTGGCGCGCCGCGTTGGCCTGCTCCATCGCGGTCAGCAGCCGGAAGGCGGTCGTCTCCCCGATGCCGCTCTCGGCCACGATCTCGGCGATGGTCGCACCGTTGCCGCCGTGCTCGCTGAGCACCGCCTTGATCGTCATGACCTTGCGGTCGCCGGGACGGCTGGGCTGAACCACGGTGACGCGGTCGCCGAAGTCCTGGTCCGAGTCACGCTCGTCCGAATCCGCGTCGTCGGAGCCCTCGCCGGTGTCGTGGTTCTCGGCGTCATGCGGGTCGTCCTCGTCGACGTCAGCCAGGTGCTGGCCGACGTCGGCGCCGCTCGGCCCGTCCCCGGCTTGCGTGTCGTCGTCGGCGTGGCCGTCCTCAGCCTGGTGGGTGACAGGCGCGTCGGTCTCGACGATGGCGGTGTCGTCATCGTCGACGGCCGGCTCGTCGGCGCCGGGCTCGGCGTCGGTGCTGACGTCGCGCTCCTGGATGTCGGCCGCGACGCTTTCCGAGGGAGCCCACCGGGTAGGGGCGCCATCGGTGGCGCTCGCGTCGGCGTCGATCGCGACGATCAGGCCGGCGTCGGCCAGGGTCTTGATCGCCCGGTCGGTGGTGGAGCGGGCCTTGCCCGACCGTTCGCTGAGCTCGTGGGCGGTGCCCTGGCCGAGCGCGACCAGTGCGTCGAGGACGGCCCGGGTGCTGGGCGTCATGGTGGACGGGTCGTATTGCATGGGGTTCCCTCCCTGGGAACTGGTGGGTTGGTGCCCCGGCACGGCGTCGTGTCGGGGCTTGTTCGCCGGGTCGTGGACAGCCGTCATGGCGGCGGGCGCGTCGAGCGGCCCGCCGCCGTGGTGTCGGGTGTTCGGCCCGGTGGTCGTAGAGGCGGCGGGGAGGCCGCCGCCTGCGGCCGCGTCGTGGTGTCTTCGGGGTGGGTTAGGCGATGGCGACCGCGCACAGGCGGGCGCTGCGCTTGAGGCTGCGGATGTAGGCGCACGCCTCGTTGAGGAAGCGGAATCGGTCGGCGACGGAGTCGCTGGCTGGGGTGAGTAGGCGGCCGTCGGTGGTGATCAGCGCGTCGCCGATCAGGGCGGCGCGCCAGTGCAGGCCGGCGTAGGTGGCTTCGCCGGCCTGGTAGACGGACAGCTCGTACGGGTCGAAGTGGTGGGCGAGCATCGCCAGAACGCGGGGTTGCTGCTCGAAGCGACGGCGGGCCTCGGCCACGGTGATGGTGGCCGGGGCGGCGTGGTGCTGGGCGAGGTGGTCCTCCCAGGTGCGGGCCGGGAGGGTTCTCGCCGCGATGTGGGTGTTCCAGGCGCGCCAGCGCAGGGCGGCGTCGTGGGCGGCCTTGGCGGCGGTGCCGGTGAGGTCGAGGCGGCTCTTGCGGCCTCCGGCGGCGATGGTGATCGCGCCGAAGCGGCGGGCGGCGTCGAGGAGGTAGTAGCCGATGAATCGGGTGAGCCAGCCGATGAGGCGTCGGTGGCGGACGTGGTAGCGGCGCGCCGGGGTGCCGTTGGCGTCCAGCAGGTCGTTGACCTTTTCGCTGGCGGCGAACCAGTCGGCGTCGTCGCCGGGGGCGAAGCAGACGGTGACGACCAGGTCGGCGAAGCTGGTGGGTGTGGGCATGGCAGGGTGCTCCCTTCGCGAAGGCGTGGGCTTGGGTGGGTGTGCGGTGATGTCACCGGGTCGCGGCGCCTGGGCCGGGAGTGCTGCCGTGCTCGGCGGGCGGGAATCACGGGCCGACCGAGGCGGTGGGCTGTCGGTGATCCCGCTGGCGCGGGCAGGTCCAGGACGGAGGCGGGCGGCGGTGCGAGAAGAAAGAAGAAGCTGCACCGTAGCCGCGTGACCTGACAGCACCGCTCCTGTCAGGGAACACGATCAAGCCCGTGACCTGCGAGCAGTGGTGCGGCCGCGTGCCTGTCAGGGTCTGTCAGGCGACGAAGACGCCGTCGTCGTCGTAGTTGGGGTTGTCGGCCACCGGCTGACCGTGGTCGGCGGGCAGGTCGGCGATGCCGACGCGGGCAGTGGCGCCGACCGGCAGCCACACCGCGTCGGCCGGGTCCGTGTCGTGGGTGGCGGTGGCGACGGTGACCTCGTCGTTGTGGCCGCGAAGCATCCGGTGCAGGTGTTCCTCGCGTGGGGCGCTGCCGAGCCAGAACAGCACCGGGTACCGGACGCCGACGCGGCGGGCCAGGTTGGCGTAGCGGTCGAGTTTGGCGACCAGCCTGCCCAGCGGTTCGGTGCCGGTGTCGGCCTCCAACCAGAACCCGACGGTGGCCTCGCCGAGGCTCCACAGGCCGTGGCCGTCGGCGGTGATGGTGCGGAACTGTTTCGTGGTCGTGGTCTCCGACCACCACCGGTCCAGGCGTGCCTGTCGGTGCCGTCGGGTGTGCGCCCGCAGCCGGACGAAAAACTCGTTGACCGTGACCAGGTGGCTCAGGCGCGGGTTGGCGGAGAGCCGTTGCACAGTGTGGCGGCTCGCCCGGGCGGTGGGTTCGGGACGGTCGTGGGCGGCGGCCTGGAATCGGTGCCCGTGGTGGCCGAGCGTCCAGTGCCAGGGCTGGCTGCCGCCGCCGGTGCGGGCGAACCGGAACCGGTCCAGCAGGCCCAGCCCGTGCAGCTCACCGAGGCGGATCTGGCAGGTGCGTCGGGCGGTGAAGAGCAGGCGGTGGATCTGGTCGGTGGTCAGGACGTGATGCTCGTCGAGGAGGTGGAGGAGGTGGCGGTCGCGGTCGGTGATGTGGGGGTAGATGGCCAGCAGGCCATCGGCGCGCGGTGGGGGCATGGGTGCCTTTCGGGCCTCGTTCGGGGCCGGCATGGGGGGCTCGTTTGGGGGTGTCGGCGACACGAGCCCCCAGACGAGCCCGCGGAGCCCGGCCTGTCAGGTTCCTGACCTGCGAAGATCTCGCCCGACGGCGACCAGAGGGCAAGATCGACTCATCCCGACTCCCTACCGGGACTGTCTCCTGCGGGGGTGAGCGGCGGTGTTCAGCGCTCGTGTCCGGCCGTCCGCCGTCTCATGGCGGTGCGGGCGAGCTGCTGCAGGGGTGGCTCGCCGTCGGTGCGGCGGTGCGCTGCGGCGCAGTGCTGGCGGATCGCGGTCGCCTCGCCGACGATGCCGGCCGGTGGGTTGGTGGTGAAGGTGAACGACGGTAGTTCCCGGTTGCCGACCAGCAGCCGGGCGGCGGCGGTGTACACGTCGAGGTGGGCCAGGTCGTGTTCGTCGAGTTCCGGTTTCGTGTGGCGGGACAGGTCGCGGGCGTCGGCGGGGTCGACGGTGAAGAACAGCTTCGACCGGGCGTTGGCGGACACCGCCGCGGCGATGTCCTTCGGTAGTTGCGCCAGGTCCTGGTGGGCGAGCACCAGGCCCAGCCGGAACCCGCGCGCCTCGGCCAGCATGTCGCCGACGCTGCCCGGCAGGGTCAGGAAGTTCTGACACTCATCCACGTACAGGCTGGCGTCTTTGCGCTGGTCTTCGGGGATGCTGGCACGGGCGATGGCGGCCTGCCAGACGCGGGCCACGATCAGCGAGCCCAGGATGCGGGTTGTCTCTTCGCCGAGGATGCCCTTGGGCAGTCGGCACAGCAGGACCCCGCCGTCGAGGATCGTGCCCATGTCGAAGGAGCTGTGCGCGTTGCCGATCACGCTCTTGACGAAGTCGCGCAGCAGGAACGCCCGCAGCCTCGCGAGCACCGGTGCGATGACCTGGCCGCGGAACTGTTCGTTGATGCCGTCGTACCAGACCCAGAACCCGCCCAGGCCGTCCGGGTCGTCCAGGCCGTGGGTGAACCGGGCCCGGAACTGCTTGTCCTGCAGCAGCGACGGCACGAGGCTCAGGGTCGGTTTGGCGTGGCGCATCAGCGTCAGGCAGGCCACCCGCATCGTGTCGTCCATGCGGGGTCCCCACTGACCCTGGAAGATCTTCGCGAAGATCCCCACCAGGTTGTCGACGGCCAGGTGCGGGTCGCCCCGGTCGTCGAGGGGGTTGAAGCAGCCGGGGTTGTCCTGGTCGGGGTCGATGATGACGATCTTCTTGGCGTATGAGGCCGGGAGCCGGTCGAGGATGTCGGTGATCAGGTCTCCGCGCGGGTCGATGACGACAGTGCCGCGGCCGGCGGTGATGTCGGCGAGGATCATGTTCAGCAGCAGGGTGGACTTACCGACGCCGGTCTTGCCGACGACGTGGACGTGCTGGCGGGCGTCGGTCACCCGCAGCCCGACGCTGTGGCGGCCGATCTGCGAGCGGCCCAGCACTTTCACGCCCCGCCCGCCGGCGGGCACCTGCACCGGCGCCGGCACGGCCTTGGCCCGAGCCCGGTCCAGCCCCGGCACGGCGTGGTCCTGTGGCAGCGCGGCGAGGGCCGCGAGTTCCGCCACGGTGGCCAGGAACCCTCGTCGGAAGCGGCGCCCGGCGAGGGTGGCGACGGGTCGGGGCATCCTCATGCGCCGCAGTCGGTTCGGGCCGGTGTACGTCGCGGCGGCCGAGGCGATGCTGTGGCTGAGCCGGAGGAGGCGTGCGCGGGTCTGCTTGGCCCGTTCGGCGTTCGGCGGTGTCTTGTCCGGGTCGGCGGCGACGGCGAAGCGGACCGCGATCTCGAAGTGCGGCACCCGCACCGCCTTGTCCACGACCGTGCGGGCGTCGGCGCTGGCCACCGGGTCCCGCTCGGTCACCCGCGCCGCCTTCACCCGCGCCTGTGATCGGGGTGGGCCGGGCGTGAACACCTCGAGCAGCCACAGCAGCGGCTCGATCGCCAGCCGCGCCGCCCCCGACACCGCTCGCGCGGCCACGTCGGGCCGCCCGTGGGGATAAGTGCTGGTGGCCGCCGCCTGACGGGCGGCCCGCACGCGGCGCGCGGGTGCCGGTCGGGCGAGGATCTGAACGCACACGTGTTCCCGGTGGCGGACCTGCGCGCCTGCGGCGAGCAACGCCCGCAGCGGGTCGCTGTCGTGGTCGCTGCGCAGCGGCAGCCCGTCGGTGTGCTGCGGCCAGTGCGCCCCACCCACCTCGTCAGCGACCTGGGCCGGGATCGGGGCGGCGGCGTCTGCGGTGGTGAGGGTGGCGGCGGGCCAGGCCGCGCGGATGGCGGCCTCCACCGCGCCGGGCGCCACCGTGGCGGGCACCCACACCCGGATCGTCAGCGAGCGGCCGGTCCACGTGTACTCCCACCCGACGTGCGGGTGACCGAACACCCGGCGCCGCCACCCCGACGGGGTCAGCACACCGGTGAGGGTTGTCCAGAACGCGGCGGCGGCCTCGGCGGTGACCTCGGGTGGGGCGGCGATCGTCAGCCACCGCGCCCCGTCGGTGAGCCGCCGGTGCCGCCAGGCGAGCACCTGGTCGTGGCCGAATACCGTGCCGACGATCGCGGCGGCGGCGAGCAAGCCGAGCCACGGCCGGGCGATGATCCATTGCCCGAGGTCTGCGGGCCAGGTCGGGGTGGGCATTATTCGACCTCCCCGATCCCGGTCACCGCGATCGTGTGTTCGGCGCCCGACCCGACGCTTCTGAACGGGATCCGCGACCGGCCCGCGACGAGCAGGCCCTCGCCTCGCGGCGCCGACAGCAGCAGCCGTGACTCCCCGGCGGTCAGGCTGAACGCCTCGGACACCGGGTCGATCGACTGGGTGCTCTGGCGCATCAGTACCTGGGTGGCGGCGTTGGACACGACGGCGAGGCCGAGGTCGCTCGAGAGCACGTCGGCCGCGTCCTGGGTGATCACGCACAGCCCGGCCGAGCGTTTGCGGGCGGCCTTGGCCATCCGGAACAGGAACCGGCTGCCTTCGTGGTCGCGCATCAGCAGCCAGGCCTCATCCACCACGACGAGCTGCCGGCACCGGCGTGCGTTCGCGGCGGGGGTGTCGATGCTCGACCAGATCGAGTCGAGCGCCAGGAGCGTGCCCACGGTGCGCAGCTCGTCGGGCAGGTGCCGCAGCGACCAGACCACCAGGTGCGCGCGTTGCGTGGTGGTGCTCGGCCCGTCGAACAGGCTGGCGAAGTTGCCGACTGTCCAGGGGGCCAGCCGGGCGGCGAGCTGCCCGGCGGCCGGGTCGTTGTCGCAGCCCAACACGCCGGCCAGGTCTCGCAGCAGCGGCGCGGGCTTGGCCCAGGTGCCCGGGTCGGCGTTGATCCCGGCGCCGGCGTAGGTGGCGGTGATGGCCCGGTCCAGCGCGGCGCGTTCGGCCGGCGGCGGGGCCGCCCCGAGCATGACCGAGATCAGCGTGTGCAGGTACAGCCCGCGCCGGGTCAGAGTGTCGGGCCGGTTGTCGGCGGGCAGGTCGAACGGGTTGACCCGCACGTCCGGCTGGCCGAGCTGCACGACGGTGCCGCCGACATGCTCGGCGAGGGGCGCGTACTCGTCCTCGGGGTCGATGACCGACACCGCCGTGCCCTGGTACAGGTTGCGCAGCACCTCCAGCTTGACGAAGTACGACTTCCCGGCGCCGGAGCGGGCAAGGACGACGGAGTTGTGGTTGTCCTGCGCCCATCGGTTCCAGATCAGCACTCCGTTGGAGGTGGTGTTGACCCCGTACAGCACCCCCTGCGGCGCGGCGACGGCGCCGGGGGCCGGTGCGGCGAGGTCAGCCGAGGCGAGGGGGAACGCCGCCGCGAGGGCGGTGGTGTCGAGGATGCGGCGCATCCGCAGCGGGTCCACGCCGACGGGCAGTGTGGCCACCCACCCCTGCTGGTGGCGGAACGTGGCCGGTTGCAGGTCGAGGAGCACGCTGGCGGCGGCCGACTTCACACCCGCGGCGACGGTTCGTAGTTCGTCGAGGTCGCGGGCGTGGATGGTGACGTAGATGCCGACCTCGAACAGCTTCGCCGCACCGCGGGCGACGCGTTCGGCGAGCTCAGCCGCGTCGGTCGCTGCCGCGTCGACCATCGGGTCGCCCAGGCGGCCCTGCTCGGCGTCGAGGCGGCGGGAGGATTCGAGGCGGGCGCGTTGGCGCTT
The DNA here is from genome assembly GCF_044456245.1 of Micromonospora sp. NPDC051006. Lineage (NCBI taxonomy): Bacteria > Bacillati > Actinomycetota > Actinomycetes > Micromonosporales > Micromonosporaceae > Micromonospora > Micromonospora sp. NPDC051006. The sequence goes on along the minus strand of NZ_JBITFP010000006.1, from coordinate 133,777 downwards.
GAGCATCGGTGCGGCCAGTTGCGGCGACACCGGGTCCAGGTGCACCGCGACGTCGACTCGTCCGGGGTAGGACAGCAGCGGGTCCAGCCAGGCGGGGCCGACCTCGGCCGGGTAGCCGCACACCGCGTAGGTCGCGGCGTAGCCGTCGCCGACCTGCACGTGCCACGGCGTGACCGACACCGCGGCCGGGGAGGGCATGCCGTCCCCGGCCGCCACGCTCTTCCTGGTGATCTTCAACAGCTTCACGATGTGCTCCGTAGGGTGATCGGGGTGCCGGGCACCGCACGGGGTCCAGGCACCGGTGGGGAGAACGGATCGACCGCGTTCGCGAGGGCCGAGGCGACGGCCGGCCCGTCCAGAGCGGCGGCTTCGACACCGAGCCCGGACAGGGCGCGCACGGCGCCGTCGGCGGTGTGCTCGCCGGTGACGACGGCGAGAACCTGGCGGCGCAACGGATCGCGCTCGTTGTCGAGCTCGAGGAGGAATTGCGCGTAGTCGCCGGCGGCGGCCCGCAACGCGGGGTGCGGCAGGCGCGGCGCGTGGTCGACGGTCGCCTGCGCGTGGCCGGTCAGGTCGTGTCGCTGCGCGGTGACGACGATCTGCGCCGGCCCGGTCAGGCCGTTGAGGAACCGGCCGAACCCGTCCAACAACGCGCCCTGCTCACTGCCGGTACGCAGGTGGATGTTGGTGGTGCCGCAGGCGATCAGCACCTTGTCGCTGCCCTCGGTGGTGAGCACTCCGCTCGGGCTGAGCGCCGTGACGGGGGAGCGCAGCGGCGCCGGAAGGCTCGGCGCGCCGGCCACGACGGCAACGCAGCTGGCACGAACCGCACCCGGCGTGAGCGTGCGCGGGCTGCGGCTGAGGGTGAACCCGTGGCGCAGCCACACATCCAACGGCAGGCCGTCACGGCGGCCGAGCGCCACCACGACCGCGACGGCGAACACGACGACCCCGGCGGCGACCCAGGCCACCGGCGGCAGCAGATCCCCGAACGCGCGGTGGATGCCGAACGCGGCCAGGCCGACGCCGCCGATGATGCCCAGCTGACGGAAGGTCAACCCGAACGCGATGCGGTCGGGCTCGTTGACGTTGGCCGGCACGACCGCACGCGGGACCGTGTCTTCGTGGGTCATTGCCCACCTCGCAGCGCGGCACGACCGAGGCGGCCCAGCGGAAGTTGACGGGTGATGCCCTGGATGAACACCGCGCGCAGCAGCACCCCGCCGCCGCCGCGGGATGCCGCCCGGTTCACCTGCCGGCGCATCATCGCCGGAATCGTGACCGTTACCCAGAGCACGACGATGACGAGCATGAGGTTCACCGTGTCCGAACCGGGCAGGCCGAGCAGGATCGGCAGGTTCGACCGCGGATCGGTCAGCAGATTGATGCCCGCCGAGAACGCGACGGCCTGCAACAGCGGCGTGGCCAGACAACCCAGCAGGGTGCGCCACCACAGCTCGGCGGCGCCCTGCGTCCACGGCGTCGCGTAGCAGGCCAGCGCCACCGGCGCGACGCCGGCCAGGACCACCAGCATCCCGATGCGCGCGAGCCAACTACCGACGAGCATGAACATCAACACGACGATGAGCAGACCGATGATCACCGTCAGCAAAGCGGCGCTCTCGTCGGTCATCGCCGACGCCACACGAGCCCGGACGAAAGTCACCGCCTCGACCGTCGGCGCCGACGTGCCGACCATCGACACCGTCACCGCGTTGGCAATGTCGATGAGCACGCCGGTCATCGGGATCGCGAACACCGACAGACCGAACCCGACGACGAGCCGAGGAATCAGCTCCTTCATGCCGTAGCGCATCTGCACCGAGTCGCCGACCATGCTGGCGATGCCCACGGCGATGATCGCGAGGACGAAGCAGGCGTTGACCACCAGCGCGCTCCTGCCGGCGATCGACTGCACCTGCGGCAGGACGGTGACATCCGGCGACACGAAGATCGACGACGCGAGGAATGCCAGCAGGCCGCCGAGAAGGTCGGTGACCTTCTCGGCGAGCCAACTGACCAGGTCGTTCATCATCCAGTCCACCATGGTCTGCGCCTCAGCCGCCGATGATGCCCTGCAGCACCTGCAGGATCACCGGGGACAGCACCGCGAGGGCGTAGCCGACCAGGGCGGACTTGACGTTGCCCTTGGCCTGCTCGACCTGCGCCGGATCGCCCCCGGCAGCCATGTACCGCAGGCCGCCGATGACCAGGAACATCGTCGCGACCAACGCGAGCAGGCCCATGATCCAGCCGGTGATGCTGGAGATGACCTCGTTGATGCTCTTCGGCGCCGCCAGCGGATGCGGCGCGGCGGCGGCGAGGTCGGACAGAACGGAGAGAGTCGTGTGCATTGCGGCGCTCCACAGGGAATGCGGGGGCCGCCGCGGTGGGGACCAGGCGAAGCACCGGTGTAGCCCGGTGGGGGCGCTCCTCCCTTGCGAGAGCGGAGGGGTTGCGATGTCAGTACGCCGCGCCAGCCGTGCCGGACTCGTTGGCCTCGCCGGGCGGAAGGTCCCCACCGGGCGGGCATGCCGTGGATGACATGCACCACCCAGATCTCGGCTGTCAGGTCGATCGAACTCGCTGTCTGCCTGTCACGGTCCGACAGAAGCTGTCAGAGACTCGCGCCGCGCTAATACGACAGCTCGGGGTTACGTAGGCGCTGGCTGATATCCGACGTGGCCTCGGCGGGCGGTAGTGGCTGGTCCGGGCGCGTGCTTGATGTCGGCGTCGCCGGGCCGACCAGCGCAGCTGAGCAAGACGGCACGCGCTGCCGACGCGGCTGCACCCGCCGGAACCGTCCAGCAATCGCCGCAAACCCGGCGTCGAACCGGCCAGCCACCCATCGGCGTCCACGGGGTGACCGACGGCCGTCAAAAGATCGTCAGTTGTCTCCACGAGCCGACGACGACCACGTGGTGGACGACCCCGCGCCCGCAGGCCCGCCGAACAGCCCAAACCTGCATGGCTTCATCGCCGACGACCTACACCGCCGGCCACCGCACTACTGGGCGGCCTTGTCACGGTGGGGTCGCGCGTGCTGGAAGGCGGCCAGCAGGGCGGCGGCGAGGCCGGCCGCCAGCAGGATCCTTGTCACGTTGAACAGCACTGTGTCGCCCGTGGAGTGAGGCGGGAAGACGTCCTTGACGAGCCAGCCGACGCCCATCCCCAGCCCCAGGCAGGCGTGCATCGCGGCCCGCAGGCGTGGGAAGGGCTGTGGGCGGCCGAAGATCCGGGGAACCGCTGCGCCGCCACGGCTCCTGGCGAGCAGCACGGCGGCGACGGCCAGGTTGGCCGCGGCGGCCACAACGGCCAGGAGCAGGTCCACAGATCCCATGGGGCCACAAGCTATCGCACGGATGCTCCCGGCCGGGATCGGCGAAAGTTGAGCTCCTCGCAGTGGATTGGCGCGGCGGGCGCGCCCATCCGGCGGATGGCGCGCGACAGCGCCCGCGTCATGTCGCGGCCGGCTGCTACCACCGACGCGGGACCACTGTCCATCGGCCAGCATCTACATAATGACCTCAGGCTGTCGTACCACGCGCTCGTCAGCGTGCCACGGCGGCTTGGCATCGATGGGACGAGCAGAGCGGATCGGACCGGAAAGATCACCTTGTCTGACGGCAACGGCCACGATGCGTTCGGCGCGGCGGCGGCGCATCCGCAAGGCCGCGGTGGGCACAAGCTGCTCGGCGGCCAAGTGCTCGATCAGCGCGTCGCCGAACCGGGTCGCGCTGATCAGCTCGGCGGCTTCGGCGGTGATCAGGCCCGCGGCGACTGCCCGGCCCAGCAACAGGTCCGGGTGACCGTACGGCATCCTCGGCGATCGTGAGCCGGTGGACAGATCCAGCGGCAGTTCCTCGCCGTCGTCGGACTTGATGACCGCCACTCCCGCGCGCCATGCCGCCCAGCACAGCCGCAGCCACAGCCGAGGCGGGGCGAGATTCGCCGTGCGCAGCGCCTGGAGGAACCCGGCGAGGACTTCGGAGTCGACGTCGTCGGCGTGCCGGGCGTGGCCGCGGCTGATCCTTGACGCCAGGCGCGTCAGCGCGGGCAGCGCCACGCCGATCGCGCCGACGACCCAGGCCGGTCCCCGCTCGCGAGCGTGGTGGGCCAGCTGCCGCCAGAGCGCGTCGGTGGTGTCGCTGTCGTAGCGCTCGAACAGCAGCAGCCTGCGCAGCTGGTCCAACGGCACGGTCGTGTCCGGAAGGCCCGGTATCGCACGCGCGTCGAACACCAAGGGCGCGGGCTCGCATGTCAGCAGCTCGAACGCCTTCTCGGCAGTGGTCAGGGCGCTCTGGGCCCGGGTGGTGCTCGCCATGATGCTGTCTCCCTCGACGGGGAGCACTTCGCCGTGTGCGAAGGCTCAGAAGCCCCGATTGGGACAGCCCGGCCTGACACCACCAGCGCTTGTCAGACCCGGACAGGCCTTGCCAGGTTCGCCGCTGTCAGATCGGCCCCGTGTACCCGCCGAGGCGATCGCTGACCGGACCTGTCAGGCCGGGGCCGGGTTCGATCGGTCTGTCAGCACCGCTCTGGGGACCGTCAGTACGCCCGCCGGTCCGGGGGCCACCGTGCCTATGACCGAATCCACCCATCACCGCGCACCGGTCCCCGTGGGGGACGTGGTGCCCGGCGACCCGCCCGTGCCGATCACCGTCTGGCCGGTTCCTGCCCCGCAGCAGGGCGAGACCATGTCCAACCAGATGGGCGTGCGGCTCGTGTACAACCTCACTCACCCTCGTGAACTGGTCATCGACCTGACAGACGGGCCGCAACTGGCCCGCGCGGTCATCGCCGCGTACCGCCGCAGTCACCTCCAATCGTCCCGGCCCGTCGGCTGGGGCCAGGAAGCGGCGGCGCTCATCGTCACCGGATGCCCGCCCGAGGGCGGCCCTGCACCGGCCGAGTTCTTCGGCCGGTGCCGAGCCGCGCTGCAACCCGGCGGCTGCGTGGCGGTGCTGCTTCCGCATGGCGACCCGGTGCTGCCGGTCGACGTCGTCATCGACGCCAAGCAGGGCGGGCTCGCCTACCTGCAGCACATCGTCGCGGCCGACCGCCCGCCCCGCCGCGGCGGGCAGACCCAGCTCGACATCCACACCGACGTGCTGATTCTGACCCGCAGCGCGACGCAGAACGGGTACGCCGATGGCTGAGTCCCTGCCGGTCACTTCGGTGTGGCTGACCTGCCAACAGCCCGCCCGCGACCAGCGGCGAGGCCGCTACGTGCCGCAGACCTCCAGCCATCCGGCCAAGATGCTGCCTCACCTGGCCGCCCACGCCATCAACTCCTACACCGTGCCAGGAGACCTGGTGTTCGACCCGATGTGCGGCGTGGGCACCACCCTGGTCGAGGGCATGCACCTCGGCCGGCACGGGCTTGGTATCGACATCGAGCCCCGGTTCACCGCGCTGGCGGGCGCCAACATCGCCCTCGCCGCGTCGCAGGGCGCGCCCGGCACGGCGAAGGTGCTCACCGGTGACGCAACCGGTCTGCTCAACCTGGTGCCGGCATCCGCGGTCGGTCGGGTGCAACTCGTGCTCACCTCACCGCCGTACGGGCGCGGAACCCACGGGCTGGTGCGGATGACCAGTACCGGGATGCGCAAACGCGCCCACCTGTACGGCGACCGGGAACGCGGCAACCTCGCCTACCGTGGGTGGTCCCGACTGCTCGACGGGTTCGCCGCGATCCTGGCCGCCAGCTACCAGCTCCTGCGCCCCGGCGGGACCGTGGTGATCACCTGCCGACCGGTACGCCGCCAACGCGACGACCTGATCGACCTGCCCGGTGCACTCCTCGCCGTCGCCCGGTCGGTGGGGCTGATCCCGGTGCAGCGGTGCGCGGCGATGCTCGCCGCCGTCCGCGACGGGCAGATCGTGCACCGAGCCAACATGTTCGGCCTGTTGGCCGTCCGTCGCGCCAGGGACGACGGCATTCCCGTGCACCTGGTGGCGCACGAGGACGTTCTGATCCTGCGGCGCTGTTAGGCGGCCCTGCCGGAGGATCCCTGAATCCAACAGTGAGCCCTCGGGTTACGCGCTGTGCGGTGGGGCGGGTGGCGGTCTGATCCGCCGCCCGCCCCGCCCTCTGTCTGCCCCGCATCGGCCGACGCCGTTCGGTGCGCCGGTTCCGCTGAGCGCGGGGCCCATCCCGGGCGCGTCATGGTGTCGGTCGCACACCAGTCGCTGGCTCCGCGTCACACGACCCCGCGCCGGTGACGCCGGGGGATGGACGGCACCGGCGCCGACGCCGGTACTCCCGCACCCGGTGCACACCTGAACCGGCAAGCCGGCGGTACTTACTGTCCTCGTGATCGCCGGCGCGGCACCGTCAGGTTGCACGGCGACAGGCGCGCCCGCCGCGCTCGGCGGGCTGTCAGGTTCTGCCAGATGGTGGGACCTGACAGCCGTCACCGCAGCACCCGCGGCGCGGCTAGCCTGAAGCCTCTTCTCTTTCTTCCGCGCTGATCTGACTCGTCCGCGACGGCATCGCGCCCACCGTCCCCGGTCGGCCGCCGCTCGCCCGCCTCAGACCCTCAGCGCTCACCATCCACCTCGTCGCCCCTCGACGGCCCTGGTGCAAGACCCCCTGTCCCATGCGGCGACCACCACCCGGTGGCCGCCGTTTCTTCGTGTCTCCTGGGAGGACGTATGCCTCACCCCACCATCGATTCGACCCGCGACAGCCACCGCGCGGATCGCCACATTCCGGGCCCGGACCCCGACAGCGGAGTCAGCGCGCTCCTCGTTGACGAAACCGATGGCCTCCCCGCCTGCGGCCAGGTGGCGCCGCGATGACCGGTGTGGGCCGCGCGGACCAACTGCGCGCCCTGCGCATCGAGACGGTCGCCGCCGTGCAGCAGCGGCTGGGGCTGGCCGTCGCGGCCCGGACCGCGCTGATCGCCGCGTTGCACGACCGGCGAATCTGCCGCGCCGGATGTGAGGACGCCCTCGCCGACTGGGGATTGGATCCGTTGCCGCGGCAGTGGGACATCTCCGCCGAAGCCCTGCTGTCGTTCACGCGCTCGCACGCCGACGACGACGAGGCCCGTGCGCAGGCACGCTTCGGTGTACCGGAGGAACTGCGCGAGCTGGTACCGCCGGTGGCGGTGTATCCGCAGCGCGTGCTCGACGTGGCGCCGGACACGACCGGCCAACCGGGGTCGCGGCGGTACCTCATCAGCGTGCAGATCACGCTGCACACCTGGGTCACAGCCACCCGGGCGAGCGACGCGTTCGAAGCCGCCCGCACCGCGGTGCAGGCTCACCTGCCGGCGCTGGCAGCCGCCGGGGTCACCCTGAGCGGACTGACCTGGCGCGGCATCGACACCCCCGACGACGCCGCGGCGGACGGCATCGACATCGCCGCGCTGCCGGTAGCCGATACGACCTCACCCGCCGACGACCTCGCCGCGGCGACAGCGGCGCGGGACACGGCGCTCACCGCTCTGAGCGGCCTGCGGCGCGCCATCCGCACCCGGGCGATCCGCGCCCTCGTCGACGACGAAATCGGCGGCGGCTACCAGCACACGGCGCAGCTGGTCGACCGGTTCCTGGTCGGGCTCGGGCTCGATCCGCTGCCCCGAGCCCACCACGTCACGGTCAGCGTCGAGGTGACGCTGCCCGGCGGCGACGGCACCGCCGAGGACGCCTACGACAGGGCCCGGCGCCTGATGCGGGCGGTCACCACCAGTTGGCCGGACGAGACACGGCCGTGGACCGCCGACGGTTGGACGATCCCCGAGCACGCCAGCGTCGAGACGGACGGCTGGCGGATTGCGTGGCGACACGAGTACGAGATGTGGCTACGAGGCCACGCCACCTGCACCAGCGCCGCCGTCGTGGCCGAGGCTCTCGCCCGCGTGGACCTGGCCCGCGCACTGCGCGGCACCGGCCACCAGATCGTCACCGTCACCGCTCACGTGGGGAGCGTCGGCGTCGACTTGTACCTGGATCCGGACCGCGACTGAACCCTGCGCCCGCCGAGCCGATGCCCGGCGGGGCAGCTGCGGCGGGCCGTGCCCGGATCACCGGCGCCGCAGCCATTTACCCAACCCGCAACCTGCATGGGAGATCACCATGACGTTTCCCGACAACAAGTTGACCGTGCGTTCCCCCGCCGACCTGGTCGCCGTGGTGCCGTACCTCCTCGGGTTCCGACCCGCCGAGGGCAGCATCGTAGTGCTCGCCAACAGGGACCACCGGGTCGTCTTCGCCGCCCGGGGCGACCTGCCCGCCCCTGACGCCCCCGCTCACGAAGTCCTCGGCCTCGCCGCCCACATGCTCCCGATCGTGTGCCGGCAGAAGCCCATCACCGACATCGTGACGATCGGCTACGGCAACCCCGAGCACGTCGACGCCGCGTTGCACGCCGTCGGGGAAGTACTCACCGCCGGCGACCTGAGCGTGCGCGCCCTGCTGCGGGTCACCGGCAGCCGGGTGGTCAACCTCTCCTGCGACGAGCCCACCTGCTGCCCACCGCAGGGGATCGCGTTCGACGCGACCGCGTCACTACTCGCCGTGCAGGCCACCGCCGCGGGGCTCGTCGCGCTTCCCGACCGCGCCGCCGTCGCAGCCCGCTTCGCCCCCGTCACCGGTGCCGCCCGTGACGCCATCGGACATGCCGCCGACAGTGCGCTCGCCCGGTTCAAGACGCTGTCCGCCGCAGGCGGCGCCGCCGTCGACGTAGCCGGCGCGCACGCGCTGCGTGACGCGCTGCGGCAACCCGACAGGCGGCTCACCGACGACGAACTGGCCTGGCTCACCCTGCTCCTGACGCGAGCGTCGGTGCGGGACCTCGCCGTCGAGCTCACCCAGCCGCACGACCCGCACGTCACGTTCTGGGCCGAGATCACCCGCCGCGCCCACGAACCGCTCGTGCCCGCACCAGCCACCCTGCTCGCCATCGCCGCATGGCGCTGCGGCGACGGCGCCCTCGCCGCCATGGCCGCCGAACGCGCCCTGCAGGTCGACCCCGCCTACCACCTGGCCGACCTGCTGCTACAGGCACTGCGCGCCGGACTTCCACCATCGACGTTCGACCAGGACACCGGCCGCGCCAACCCCGCGACCCCCTGAGCACCAGCCCTCACAGAACCGGAGAACCCGTATGGATTCCACCCGCAGCATGCTGCTCGCCCTCGCCCGGCACGCCCAAGAATCCCGACTGCGCTGGCACGCCGAACGCGCCGCCGTGCGCGCCCGCGGCGAAACCCCCGCCCGCACCGAGGCGTACGCCTACCAGGTCCAGGCCAACCTGTGCCTGATCGCCGCGATCGGCGCGGCCGACCTGCCGGCGAACTTCCGCCTCTACGACACCTTCCTGTCCCGAGACCCGCTCACCGCAGCCGAACAACTGCGACAGGTCGCCTCCGCCTACGACCACAGCGGCCCGATCGAGGCCGCACACGAGATGGCGCGGCAGGCGTACAAGGCGGCGTTCGCCCCGCCGCTCACGGCGCAGGAACAGCAGTACGTCGAGCTGCTCGCCGGCCTGCCCGCCGCACGACGCGACAAGATCGTCGAGGCGGCCGAGGAACGCGCCACCTCGCCGGGGGAGTGACCTGATGAGCCTCTACACCCTCGTGCCCAAGCCCGGCTTCGACCGCTACACCATCCAGGTCGGCTGGAACCCACACCGCTCGTACTTCGCCAGCGTGATCGACTTCGGCTGGGATCCGGCCACCGATCCGGACAACGAACCCGACAGCGTTCGGCTCGGCCACCGCACGGCGGTCCTCGACCCGGCCGAGGTCCTGGCGGCCGTCGAACCCTACGCCGACATCCCAGCCGGCCTGGTCACCCAACTGCGCACCGACCAGAGCGCACACCCGCCGGCAACCGACCGCGGCACACCGACAGCTGAGCCCGATCGGCCCTGACCGCCAGAGCGCACATTCGCCGCCGGCACCGGCGCAACCCATACGAAACGGCCCGCCATCGGCGGGCCGTCGTCGCATTCAGGACCCGGGACGCCCGCCTACCAAACGTCGCGTCCCGGGTTCTCCAGTGAACGGAGGAACCCAGTGTTCACCACACCGGCCGTGATCGCCAGCATCGCCGCAGCCCTCGGGCTCGGCCTCTGCAACCTCTTCCTGATCACCGCACTGCGCCGTGCACGCGCCGCAGCAGCCGACGCCGCCTGGAAACTCGCCCACGACCCCCTCACCGGACTTCTCAACCGTGCCGGCCTGCTCGCCACCCACCGCGCCCTCGCGCTCATCCCGCAGCCGATCGTCGTCCTGCTCATCGACCTGGACGACTTCAAGACCATCAACGACACCCACGGCCACGACGCCGGCGACGACCTGCTCGCCGAGGTCGGCGACCGCATCGAACAGGTCGCCACCCTCTACGGCGGCACCGCCGCACGGCTCTCCGGCGACGAGTACGCCGCGCTGCTCCCGGTGCGCGGCAGCGAGCCCACCCGCACCGCCGAGACGTTCGTCGTCCTCATCGCCCAGCCCGTGCAACTGACCGAAGGCAGCGACGTCGTCAAGGTCGACCCCACCGCCAGCATCGGCGTCGCCGTCGTCGACAGCACCGACGCGATCGACGTCGCCCTGCACCGCGCCGACATCGCCATGTACCACGCCAAGCGCAACGGCGGGAACCAGCACGTCCTCTACACCCCGGGCATGAAAATGCCGGCCCGCCTGCCCCGCCGCGGCCCACGCGTGCGCGACCTGCACCGGAGCCTGGGGGAGGCGGACGCATGAACCTGGCAACCCTCATCGCCTGCGCCACCTGCGGCTACGCGCTCACCGAAGAACACGACGGCGACGACGTCATCTACCGGCACCCGGTCAGCGAAGACGGACGCCACCAGCCCGCCCCCATCGCCGCCAGCCTCCTCGGCGACGTCTACGACCGCTGCCACATCTGCAGTGCCGGCCAGCCGGTCTGGTGCTACCGCACCGCCGAACTCGAAGCCCAAGGCATCGGTGGCAGCCGCGAGATCATCCAGACCTACAACACCCGCTGGCACGTCTGCCTGCGCTGCGCCCAGCTCATCGAAGCCGACGACCCCGACGGCCTCACCGCCACCAGCGCCGCCTACATGCGATGGCGCCCCGCCGACCCCCGCTACGCCATCCTGAGCATGGTGCACCGGGCGATCGTCCTCACCCGCGAAAGCCGGCGCCTGCTCACCACCACCGACTGGCCGCCGGCGAAACTCACCCCGGACATGCTGCCGAAGATCCGCGACCGGCTCACCGGACTCCTGCGCGGCCCGGCTGACCTAGCCGCGCCCCTGCACGCCCCGCACACCCGCCGGACCCTCGCCGACGAACTCGATCGCGCCCCGCTCTACTGGGTCAACCAGGAGTTCACCGACCTCACCAACGAGGTCACTCAGGACCAGCCACCCGCACCGGTCAACGACCGGATCGCTCCCTCACCGAGCGGACTGCTCGTCTGGCCCCAACCCGTCGGAGCCAACGCACTCGCCACCGCCATCTCCTGGACACCGCAAGCGCACGGCTGGCACATGATCTGCTACCGCAGCATCGGCGGCGGCCTGGCCGATGACCTGATGCCCACGCTTCGCCACGACATCGGCTGGCTCGTGCCCATCCACAGCGAACACGTCGCGCGCGACGCAACCGTCGACGGCAACCATCCCCTCGGCCCCCTGATCACCTGCTGGCTGCTGATGAACCAGCAGATGGCCGAAACAGCCTCCGCCACACTGCCCAAGGCAGTCACCAAGGCCTACCAGCGGCGTCACGGTCGCGCACCCGACGTGCGCCTGGTCCAGATCAAACCACCCTGCACCACCTCGACCGCCTCGCCGCAGGGCGGGGGAGAGCGCACTCGCGCCACATCCGCCTACCGCTACTGGGTCTCCGGCCACGAACGCAACCAGGCATACGGGCCGGGGCGCCGCCTGCGCAAGAGAGTCACCATCGAACCCTTCCTGAAAGGCCCCGACGACAAACCGATCAAACTCAGCACCACCGTACGAATGCTCGGACGGCGGCAACCCTCGGACGGCAACGATCCCGGGTAGGCCGCCAGCGACTGTGCGTGGCGGGACAGACAGCCCGCCACGCACAGGAGCAGAAAGCCGCGGTACCAACTCCATGATCCACGACGTCCGGGCAGCGGTCGGCGGCCATCCGCCGACCGCAATCACCGCCGTTTAAGTGATCACCAGCTCGGGGCGCTGGCGGACGGCCGCGACGATGTCGCGGCGCAGTGGAAGGCCGTACTCGATCACACCGTCCCGGTGGTCGAGGAATTCCACCTCCGAGCCGCCCACGGCGGCGGCACTGGCACGCCGCTTCTTCTCTCGCAGCGGTCCGGCCTGTACGCGCGGATTCCGCTGAGACGCAAACGCAAGATTGTGTCCAAGGACAACGATTCGCTGACCCGGGAATCCGGCAAGGCCATCGCGACCGAGGACACATATCTTGCCCGCTGGCGCGGTGCCGGGTTAACGATTATGCCGCCGCCCGGCGCGCCCTGACTCAGGAGCACGCGCCCTGTCAGCTACGGCTTCAGCACGATTTTGCCCCGCGCGTGGCGGGACTCGCTCAACTCATGGGCGGCGGCGGCCTCCGCCAGGGAGAACACGGCAGCGATCGGCACCGTGAGGCGGCCCTGCTCGGCGAGTTCCCCAGCGACGGCGATTCCTTCGAGCGCCGGCGAGTCCGCACCGGGACCAGAACCGCGGGAGAGGTGCACGCCGTACGCCGCGGCGTTGATGTCGGCGATGCTCACCACCCTGTCCGGATCCGCGACCAGGCCGACCAGATCGGGCAGAGAACCAGAGCCGGCACAGTCCAGCACGACATCCACCCCGCTGGGCACCAGAGTGTCGAGCCGATCGGCCAGCCCGGGTCCGTAGGTGGTCGGGACCGCTCCGAGCGAGGCCACGAACTCGTGGTTGCGGGCGCTAGCCGTGCCGATGACGGTCGCGCCGCGAGCGACCGCGAGTTGGATCGCGGTCGTGCCGACCCCGCCGGCCGCGCCTTCGATCAGCAGTGAGGTGCCATCCTTGACGGCCAGCAGGTCGAGCACGCGGGTGGCCGTCTCGATGTTCCCGGCCGCACCGCCGGCCTGCTCCCACGTCAGGGCGGCCGGCTTCGGCGCCCACGCGGCCAGGACGGCGTATTCGGCGTTTGCCCCGCCGTTTTGGGCAAAGTCGATGATCCCGAAGACTTCATCGCCTGCCTGAACCGTGGTCACCCCCTCACCGATCTCATCCACCACGCCGGCGGCGTCGACTCCGGGCACATGCGGCAGGCGGAGCGGGATCCAGTCCCGGAATCGGCCGGCGCGGAAGTACGTGTCGGCCGGATTGACACCCGAGGCCAGAACCGCCACCCGGATCTGTCCCGGTCCGGGATGCGGTTCCGGTACCTCGGCGACCTCAAGTACGCTCGCCGGACCGTACTTGGAAAATTGCAAAGCTCTCATGCTCGCGAACACTAAAGGGCGCCGGCCCTCTGGTTAGCTAAACTGAGAGCGGTGACCGACCGTTTGCCTCACACCCTGCGCTCCGACGCCCTGGACAACCGCGAGCGCATCCTCGACGCGGCCCGCGCGGTTTTCGCCACCGAAGGCCTGAACGTGCCGATGCGGGAGATCGCCCGGCGCGCCGGGGTCGGCCCCGCCACTCTGTACCGGCGCTTCCCGACCAAGGAGATGCTGGTCACCGAGGCATTCACGGAGCAGATGTACGCGTGTCACGTCATCGTCGACGAGGGGCTCGCCGACCCGGATCCGTGGCACGGCTTCTGTCTCGTGATCGAGAAAATGTGTGAACTGCATGCACGCGACCGAGGCTTCACCGCAACCTTCACATCGACCTTCCCCAACGCGATGGATTTCGACGCGCGCCGCGAATACGCGCTGAACGCGGTCGCCGAACTGGCCCGCCGCGCCAAGGACGCCGGCCGCCTGCGCCCCGACTTCGTCGTGGACGACCTGGTCCTCGTGCTCATGGCCAACAGCGGTATCCACGCGACCTCACCGGCCGCCCAGGTCGCGGCCTCCCGGCGCTTCGCCGCGCTCGCGATCCAGGCATTTCAGGCATCCCCGGACGCCGCGCCGCTCCCGCCAGCTCCGCTTTCGCCGAGCAGGATGATCGTGAACAGGCGGTAGCGTCCGGCGAGGCGGTCCGGTCCCATGCATGGGCGCCGGGTGATTTGTGGGGGATCGCGGAGCCGTTGATTCCGCCCGCGCCGGTTCGCCGGCAGGGCGGCGGGTCGACGACCGGGCGGTCCTGGCGGCGGTCGTGTACGTGACGCAGGCGGGTGTTTCTGGTGGAAACTGCCGGAGGCGTTGTTCGGGGTGACCCGGGCGAGCGCTCACCGCCGGTTCGGTCAGTGGACTGAGATCGTGGACTTGCCGCAGGACCGTCTAGAACCTGTCCTGTCGATCATGGGAGCCAGATGATGGCGTCGATCAGGACGAGGCTGGCTCGGTAGAGGATGCACGTTTGGCGTATCGGGTGGCCAGGTCACGCCACTGTTCGAGCCGGGTTGAAGCAACGTTGAACGACGTTACGCTTGCGGTAGATCGCCTTGTCGAAGGGCCCGCCGGTGCTGCCCTTGGCGGCACGGCGAGCGACCTGGTTCGACGATGACGTGCCGGATGCCGCGGTTGCGCAGAGCGCGGCGGGTGGAGTCGTGCGCGTAGCCCTTGTCCGCGATCAGCAACTCAGGACGCTTGCGAGGCCGTCCGGGTCCGGGCCCGTTGGCCAGGATCGCGTTCGCCCACGACCCTTGCCCTCTTCGTGGCCCGCCACAACCGCGCCCTGCCCGAAGTTCCGATCCCGCCCGATGTCCGGACATTACCGATGATGCCGGTTTACACGTGGCCGCTCGTTGCGATCCACCTTCCCTGCGGCGTTCCAAGGCGACCTCTCCCCACACGACGACTCCATGGAAGCGAGGACGGCGTCGCACTCGTGTTTCGCGAGGCCATCCGTGTTGAGAACGATCGGCATGGCGCCGACGTAGAGATCTTGACGGCACAGCCAGCGCCTTGCACACAGAGCAAATCTGTGTGCGCGCTGGTACATGCGCCACCGTGGAAGCGTTTTCTACGGTTCATGGTCGACGGCACGGGGGGTGCCGTCGCGGGAACGACGGCGCCAAGCATCGCCGGTCCGACCCCGTCAGCTCCACATCGCTCAAGGAGAACACCGTGCCCGGACCTGTTCTAGAAGCCGCCGCTCAGGCGTTCGCCGACGCCACGGCCCACCCGCCGTACCTGTTCGACCTCGGCCCGATCGAAGGACGCAAAGCCGTCGACGAGGTACAGAGCCCCGAGGCCGAGGTGCCCGGGACGACCAAGACCTCGATTTCCAAGCCGGCGCTGACCATCTTCCGGCCCGACGGCGTCACCGGCCCAATGCCGGTCATCCTGTACATCCATGGCGCCGGCTGGGTCTTCGGCAACAACCACACCCATGACCGGCTCGCCCGCGAGCTCGCCGCCGGCACTGGCGCCGCGGTCGTCTTCCCCGACTACAGCCTGGCGCCTGAGGCGCGGTACCCGGTCGCCATCAAGGAGAACTACGCCGTCGCCCGTTGGGTCGTCGAGCACGGCGCCGGGCACGGACTCGACCCGTCCCGGATCGCGGTCGCCGGCGACTCGGTTGGCGGGAACATGTCGGCCGCGCTGACGCTGATGGCCAAGGAGCGCGGCGACGTGCAGCTTGCCGGGCAGGTGTTGTTCTACCCGGTGACCGACGCCGCCTTCGACACCGGGTCCTACGAGCAATTCGCGGAGGGGTACTTCCTGCGCCGCGACGCGATGCAGTGGTTCTGGGACCAGTACACCACCAGCGAGGTGCAGCGGACGGAGGTCACCGCGTCGCCGCTGCGGGCCACCACCGAGCAGCTCACCGGCCTGCCCCCAGCCCTGGTGATCACCGCCGAGGCGGACGTCCTGCGCGACGAGGGCGAGGCCTATGCGAACAAGCTGCGGGCGGCCGGGGTGCCGGTGACCGCGGTGCGGTACCAGGGCGTCATCCACGACTTCGTGATGCTTAACGCCCTGCGCAGCACCCACGCCGCCGAAGCGGCGATCAACCAGGCCATCGCCTTCCTGCGCACCGTTCTGCGCACCGTTCCCGGACAGGAGCAGTGACATGACCCTGCAGACCGACCTAGCCCAGATCGAGGCCGCGAACGCCAGTGGCCGGCCGCCCGTCGTCTTCATTCACGGCCTGTGGCTGTTGCCGACCAGCTGGCAGCGCTGGGCGGAGGTGTTCGCCGCCGCCGGCTACGCCCCGGTCGTGCCGGGCTGGCCCGACGACCCCGACACCGTCGAGGAGGCCAACGCCCATCCCGAGGTCTTCGCCCGCAAGAGCGTCGGCCAGGTCGCCGACCATTTCTGCGACCTCATCGGCAAGCTCGACCGCAAGCCGGCGGTCGTCGGCCACTCCTTCGGCGGACTGATCACTCAGATCACCGCCGGGCGGGGTCTGTCCGCGACATCGGTTGCGATCGATCCCGCGCCGTTCCGCGGCGTGCTGCCGCTGCCGATCTCCGCCCTGCGGGTCGCCAGCGCCGTACTCGGCAACCCGGCCAACTACCACCGGGCCGTCCCGCTCACCTACGAGCAGTTCCGGTACGGCTTCGCCAACGCCGTCAGCGACGACGAGGCCCGCGAACTGTACGAGACGTACGCAGTGCCCGCCTCCGGCGAACCGCTGTTCCAGGCCGCCGTCGCCAACCTCAACCCGTGGACTGAGGTCAAGGTCGACACCGACAACCCCGACCGAGGGCCGCTACTCATCATCTCCGGCGAACAGGACCACACCGTACCGTGGGCCATCGCCAACGCCTCGTACAAGCAACAGCGTGACAACCCGGGCATCACCGAGATCGTCGAGATCGCCGGTCGCGGCCACTCCCTGACCATCGACAGCGGCTGGCGCGAGGTGTGCGGCAGCGCCCTCACCTTCATCCAGCGCTTCCACTGACCGTCGCACCGCGGCTGGCGCCCCGCCACGGGCGCCAGCCGCGCACACCGGAGGAACCCCACGATCCAACTCGCCCACGGGTGGAGCCATGGCCGTCAGTACGACCCCTGCGCTGCCTCCCGGGCTGCCCCATCGGCGAGGTCCTCGGCATGGTGATCGGCGCCACCGCGAGCCACGCCGACGCCCCGACTATCGCCCTGCCGGTCACGCTCGCGCCTGTTCGGCTGCACGTTGACGGCCCGCCGGGTCCACCGCACCGGCCTCGACCTGCGCCACGCGGTCCTCATCGCGTTCGTCGCGGACACGTTGTCGATCACCGTCATGGAACTCCTCAACAAGGCGGTCCTGGTCGCCATCCCCGGTGCCCTGGACACCAACCTGAGCACCGCCAATTTTGGGCTGTCGCTGGCCGGCCCACTCGCGGTCGCCTTCGTCGTCTCCTTCCCGGTCAACCGCTGCCTGATTGCCTGGAGCCGCGGCCACGCGGTCGTCCCCGGCCACCACTACCCGTAGCTCCCCGCGTGCGAGCAGCGGAGACAGGCAGGGCCGCCGATGACGGCGCTGCGGCACAGTGGGGTGGTCGAGTTTGACCCCGAGGACGAACTGAACGATCGGGAGTCCGAGGTTCCGTGGGCGGGTGGCCTGATCGAACGGGAGATCGCGTCCGACGGTGTGGTCATGGGCGGGTCCTCGACCGGCTGGCCAGGTACGTCGTCGACCTCGTCGCCTTCGACCTGCGGGCCCGGGACGCGATGCGGGTGGACGCAGGCAACGTGGAGTCGGCGGTCCGTGACTACCTGCAGCGCCATCACGACGTCCTGGGCGTCGACGCTCCGCGGCTGATGCGGTCGGTCTCTGTGCCGGTGGCGGCGCGTCGCAACACGAGCCGGGATGTTCGATTATTCGATCGCGCCGGACGACACGCGGTACCTCCTCGCGGCGAAGTTCGAGGAGGGAGGCGGCCTCGGCCGGGTCGACATGGAGACCTGACCATGCTGAGTGTGCACAGATCCGTGCCCATGCTGAACGCCCGCGACCACCGAGTTGTGCTCGTCGGCGCGGGCCGGGCATGCTAGCGCCGATCCAGGGCAGAGGTACCGAGCATGACGACTGTGTGGAAGGCCGCGGAGGCCCCGGCCGCGGAGCGGGCCGCCGCCGTCCGGGAGGCGGTGGGGACCCGGGTGGTCCGAGTCGACATCGACCTGCCCGACGACCCGCGCGACATCCAGGTCGAGCTCACGCTCTCCGACGCGGGTCCGGTCCAGGTGTTGACGGTGCGGTCCATGGCCACGACGGTGACGCGGAGCCCACGGCTGGCACGTGAGGCCGCCGAGCCGCAGTTGTTCCTGACACTGCAGGGGTCCGGCGAGTCGGCGATGGCGCAGCACGGCCGGCATGCCCGGCTGCGCAGCGGCCAGTTCGCCGTCTACACCACGACCACCCCGTACACCCTGATGTTCGACCACGGCCTGGACGCGCACTTCTTCCGAATTCCCCTCGCCGAGCTCGCCCTGCCCGAACCGGCCCTACGCGAGGTGTCCGCGCGCCCGCTCGGCGCCGGCAACCCAGTCGCCGAGCTCACCGCCGCCTACCTGAGGCGGATCGCGGACAGCCCGGACCTGCGCTCCCGCGCGGTCGCCGCCAGCCTGGCCCAGCCGACGATCGACCTGGTACGCGTCGCGCTGCTGAGCAGCATGGCCGATCCGTCGATGGGCAAGGAGTCGATGCAGACAACGCTGGAACTCCGGCTTTTCGAATACCTCCGCACCCACCTCGGCGACCATGACCTCACGGCAGCGAAGATCGCGGCCGCCCACCACATCTCGGTGCGTCACCTGTACACCGTCCTCGCCCGCGCCAGCGTGAGCCTCGGCGACTGGCTCCGAACTCACCGCCTCGAAGCCTGCCGCCGCGAGCTGGCCCAGCCACACGCCCGCGACCGCACGATCGCCTCCATCGCCCACCAGTGGGGCTTCGCCGACGCCACCCACTTCAGCCGAGTCTTCCGCGAGACGTACGGTATGACCCCACGCGACTGGCGCGCCGCAAAGATCCGCAAAGCACGGTAACGGTGTTGGCTTCTCGTGCGGTGAACGTTAGTGAACACCGCACTAGCTGCCGCTGCTTGGTGAGGTAGACGCTGCCGTGCGGGGCAGCATTCCACTGCCGCAGCCCACCTCGCCGACGGCCGCTGAGTCACCTGCCCGCAGATCAGAGAAACGCGGCGAGACCTGGTCGAACCGTCTCTCGCCGCGGCACCGGTCGCCATCATCGCCCGGCGCTGCAGCTCCCGCGTCTGCTGAAGGCGTTACCGTCGGCAGGTGGCGTTGCTGATCGTGGTGGCAGCTCTGGTCGTCGGCGGTGTACAGACCGCCGACGGCGGTGTCACCGCCGCGGGCCGGCTGGCCGGTGCCGCGCTTCTCCTCGCCGCGACCGCCACCCTGCACTGGCGGCGCCGCCGACCGGCCGCGGTGCTCGCGGTTACCGCTGCCGCCGCGGTCAGCTACTACCTGCTCGGTTATCCGCTGGGCCCGGAGCCGGTGCCATTCGTCGTGGCGCTTTACGCGACGGCAGAGGCCGGCCGGCGCTCGATCGCCGTGACGGCGGTCCCGCTCGCGATCGGGCTGGTGCTGGCCGCCGACATCGCTGCCGGCCGGGCGCCCGAGGGCGAGGACCTGGTGGCGGTCGCGGCTGTCCTGGTCGCCGCGGTCGGGCTCGGCGAGCTTGCCCGCTCCCGCCGCGAGCAGCGGCACGCGCACACCGAGCGCGCCGCCGTGCAGGAGCGCCTGCGCATCGCCCGGGACCTGCACGACACGCTGGCGCATCAGCTGACCGCGATCAGCGTCCAGGCCGGCGCCGCGCTCCGCAAGCGCGACAGCCGCCCGGAACTGGCCTACCCGGCCCTGGAGACGGTCCGCGAGGTCGCCAGCGACGCTCTGCGTGAGCTCAGATCGGTGCTGGGTGTCATCCGCGCCGAGCCCGCCGGTGCCGGGAACACGTGCGACGCGGTGCCGGCGTTGGGGGCGCGGGCCGGAATCGCGGTGACGATGACCGTGTCCGGCGAGGCTGCCGCGTTGCCACCCGCCGTCGACGCCGCCACCTACCGGATCGCGCAGGAGGCGCTCACCAACGTCGGCCGGCACGCCGGCGTGACCGAGGCGGAGGTCCGGCTCGCGTACCTGCCGGGCCACGTCGAGATCGAGGTGCTCGACAGGGGCAGCGGAGACAGCGCCGGCGGCGATCGGAGCGCCGGCGGTCACGGCATCGCCGGGATGCGGGAACGGGTCACCGCGCTCGGCGGACGGTTCAGCGCCGGGCCACGTCCGGGCGGCGGGTTCCGGGTCTGGGCGACGATTCCCCGATGATGATTCCGTGATCACCGTCCTCATCGCCGACGATCACCATCTGGTCCGGTCCGGGCTGCGGGTCATCCTGGACGAACCGGACCTGACCGTCGTGGCCGAGGCCGCCACCGGCACCGACGCCGTGCGGCTGGCCCGCGAACATCAGCCCGACCTGGTGCTGATGGACATCCGTATGCCCGAGCTGGACGGGCTGGAGGCGACCCGCCGCATCCTCAGCGACCCGGTGACCGCCGGCGTCCGCGTGGTCGTACTGACCACCTACGACCTGGACGAGTACGTGTTCCGCGCACTGCGTCTCGGAGCCAGCGGCTTCGCGTTGAAGGATTTCGACCCGGGGCAACTCGTCGACGGCCTGCGGGCCGTCGCGCGGGGCGACGGCATGCTGGCGCCCGCCGTCACTCGTCGCCTCATCGCCGTCTTCGCCCGGTCTCCGTCCCCGGACACCGGGCGTCTCGAGCTCGAGCGGCTGACGACGCGGGAGCGGGAGGTGCTAGAGCTGGTCGTCGCCGGGCGTGACAACACCGAGATCGCCGACGCCTTGCGGATCAGTCCGGCCACGGCCCGCACCCACGTCAGCCGGCTGCTGGCCAAGGTCGGCGCCCGCGATCGCGCCAACCTCGTGATCATGGCGTACGAGTCAGGGTTGGTGGTGCCGGGCACCCCGTGAGACCCCCAGGGGCGAGCGCAACATCTGCGTACGTCGGGATCCTGCCCACGGCGGATTCGGCGGACCTGTCGCCCGCACACGATCAGAGCATGACCGCCGCCTTCCGCATCGCACTCGTCCTCGGCCCCGCCGGCTCCGCATTCGCGACCAACTTCTGGACCGATGGTCGCTACGGCGCCACCGGCGGCACCATCCTCGTGCTCGCCATGGTGGTCTGGACGTACGGACTCATCGGCCTGCTCGACGCGATTCGTCCGCGCGCTCCGCGATACGCCGCCGTCGCGCTGCCGGTGTTCCTCTACGGCGCCATGGGCGGCGCGGCGTTCGGTTTCCAGGGCGTCTTCGAGGACATCTTCGAGCAGTCGACCGACACGTCCCTCACCGCGCTCGCCGAGCACCCGTTCGCCGCGAACCTGCTGCTGTGGCTACCCGGACCGGTGATGCCGCTCAGTCTGCTCGTGCTCGGCGTCGTGCTGGCCCGCACCCGGCTTGTACCACTGTGGACCGCGGCGCTGTTGTGCGCGGGAGCGGTCGCATTCCCACTCAGCCGCATCCCTCGAATCGATGTGATCGCCTACCTGGCCGACGCGCTGCTCGTCGTCGCGTTCGTGGCGATCGTTTGGCGGCCGATTACCCGCGCCACGTGTCTTAGCCAGTAGGGGCGCAACCAGAGTCCCTATGATGCCTGCTGTACTCATTGGTCATCAGGCCTGAGCCGATTGGCCAAGGCTATTTCGTGCGACCTGTCACTGCCTCTCGAAAAACTCGATTCACGGGTCCCCCGAGATTCTTGCCGAGCCGGCTCACCGCAACCGTCCAGGCCATGACCGACTCTCAACACGACGACGTCGACCAGCAGGGCGATTGAGGCGCCTGGACCATCCCGGCGCGCGATGCGGCGGGGCGTCGGCGATGCTGTGGGGCATGGAGTACGTGTCCAGAGTGCCGCGACCGCCGCTGGACGGGCTGATCGACGACCTTTACTACCTGGAGGGTGCGCCGCCATACGCCCGGCTGACGCTGCCGCCGATGCCGGCGGCGTTGCTCATCGTCAACCTCGGGGCGCCGTTCCGCATCCGCGCCGGCACCGACATCGAGACGGCCCAGTACGCCGACGGCTGCGTGGTCACCACGCCCACCCGCGCATTGGAGTTCGGCTACCCACCCCGGACCCGGTCCGTCGGCGTGCACGTCAAGCCGTGGGGGCTGGCGCCGTTCCTGCCGATGCCCGCGGCCGAGCTGTGTGACCGGCCGGTGACGATAGAGCAGGTTTGGGGCCGGCCCGCCGTTGCTGAGCTGCGAGACCGGCTGGCCACGGCGGACGGACCGCACGAGATGCTGACGCTGCTCGAGGAGGAGCTGATGCGACGGCTGTGCGAGACCGCCGGCCTGGGGCTGGTCCGCCATACGAGCAGCGTCATCGCGGCGACCAGCGGAGCGGTGGGGATCGGCGACCTGAGGGTGGCAGCCGGTGTCAGCAGCACTCATCTAACACAGCGGTTCAAGGAGCTCATCGGCGTCACGCCGAAGCGGTTGGCCCGCACCTACCGCTTCGCCGCCACCGTGTTCGCGATCAACCCCGCCGTTCCGATCGACTGGGGCGACCTCGCCGGTGGCGCAGGCTACTTCGACCAGGCCCACTTCGGCCACGAGTTCCGGGAGTTCACCGGGCTCACGCCGACCCGGTACGTCGAAGTCCGGCGGCGGTTCCTGCGCGAACATCCCGGCCACGCGATGGACGGCTGGCCGCTGCCGGCCGATTGATTTCTTACAAGAGCGACAGCTCACGACACGCTAATTTGGGGGCATCTCGAAGCAGAGGAGAGCCCCGTGGGCAAGGTGGTCATGTACAGCTCGGTGTCGGTGGACGGCTTCGTCGCGGACGAGAATGACCAGCCCGGAGCGCTGTTCGACTGGTTGTCCAGCGGTGACGTCCCGTTGGACGAGAGCGGCGAGCTGAAGGTGTCGCAGACGTCCTACGACTACACCCGGCCGTACTGGGATCAGATCGGGGTGACAGTCGTCGGCCGCCACGTCTTCGACCTGACGGACGGCTGGGACGGGAAGCCTCCGGGCGGGATCGCCCACGTGGTCGTCGTGACGCACCGGCCGGCGCCCGAGGGCTGGGACCCCGAGGCGCCGTTTCACTTCGTCGACGGCATCGAGGCAGCCGTGGCCAAAGCGCAGGAGCTTGCGAGTGACCGCATGGTCGAGGTCGCCGCTGGCGACGTCGGTGGCCAGGTGCTTGCCGCGGGTCTGGTCGACGAGGTGCGCATGGACGTCGTACCCGTGGTGTTCGGGTCCGGCAAGCGCTACTTCGGGTCGGTCCACGCGCAGCACCTGTTGGAGGATCCTGACGTGGTGATTCAGGGCGACCGGGTGCTTCACCTGCGCTATCGGGTGCGTCGTTGACCGATCTGAGCGGGTGCGCGAAGAAGTCCACCGCGAACGGTGACACAAGATCGGGCCTCCGGCTGCTTTTGCGCATCGCTGTCCCTGGTCGGGCAGCCGATGTCGGTCCGCCCCGGCACCTTACCTGCGGCAAGTTCAACTCAGGGTCACTGTTTGCCGGTCTCCGGCGATCTCGACCAGCGGGCCTGGGGACGCCGGTGCTGAGCGACTCGATCAGCTTGACCATCAGCTCGCGGCCCGCGGCTGGGGCGGGGTGCCGGTAGGCGGCGGTCATCCGCTGGTAGATGCCCCAGGTTGCCTCGACCTCGACGTGCTCATCGATGGCGAACAGGGCCGTGAGTCGGGCGGCCTGCTTGTCGGCGAGCAATTCTTCGGAGCTTCTTAATTTCGCTTGTCTGAAGGTTGCTCTTTCGTCAAGTGGAGCAGCCATCCCTCGCCCGTGCGGATGAGCGCGTACCGTCGGCGGCCAGCGCGGCCATGCAACGTGAACAGCAATCGACGGTCCGTACGGTCGTGCTCCTCCCACGTGCCAATGTCGACGATCGACTTGTCAGCGTCCTCGTAGGTGAGGTGATCGAGGTGGTGATCGGGCACGGCGATCGCGAGCCGGTTCTCGTTGGGATTGTTTGGCAGACCGCGGGGCACCGCCCAGGAACGCAGCACGCCATTCTCCTCGAGCCGCAGGTCGAAGTGCGGTCGTGGTTTGCGGTGGTGGTGCAGCACGAAGGCGAGTGGCACCCTTACGATTGTCGTCGACAGCCCGGCCAAGGCCGCCGAGCGCCGTGCCGACCAACTCAACCGCGAGCTCACCTCGCAGTGCGCCCGGCGAATCGCCTCCGACGCTCCGACCTCAATAGCACTGTGGCGGGCATCGGCCGGGCCGGCCGCGGGAGGTGTAGCGAAGCGGGTGACAACGGGTGCGTCCGTCGACGGTTTCTGCCTCGACCGAAGCCTCGTCGGGCCGCGATCGTAGGTCAATGAAACAGGTAGCCCGAGTTGAGGGTGTATGACCAGCGCAACCCGCCCTCCGCACCGGGCGCCCTGGCTGACACGGGGCTGGGTATCAAGTACGTCTATCCCACTTTGCGGCGTAACGAACCCGCATGTTCACGCGTCGATGGCGGATGTTCACCTTCGTAACTGGCCCTCAGAAATCACAGATCAATACGTTCCTCACATCCCCCATGAAGGAGCTCGTGATGGATCGACGGAACCTGCTGCGCACCACAGTGCTCGGAGCCAGCGCGGTAGCGCTGCCGTTCACCACCTGGTCAGCGGCGTACGCGGCGCCAGCGCAGAACGCGTCCGGCCCGTACGGTCCGCTCATGCCGGCCAACGGGCACGGCATCCAACTTCCGGCCGGTTTCACCAGCCAGATCGTCGCCCGCTCCGGCCAGGTCGTGGCCGGCACGTCGTACACCTGGCACGACGCTCCCGACGGCGGCGCGGTGTTCGCCAACGGCAGCGGCTGGGTTTACGTGTCCAACTCCGAGACCAGCGCGGGTTCCGGCGGTGGTGCCTCCCGGATCCTGTTCAACTCCAGCGGAGCCATCATCGGGGCGTCCCGCATTTTGTCCGGCACCAACAACAACTGTGCGGGTGGCAAGACCCCCTGGAACACCTGGTTGTCCTGCGAAGAGGTGAGCCTCGGCCGAGTGTGGGAGACCTACCCGCTCGGCGGCACCGCTGTGGTCCGTCCGGCGATGGGCCGTTTCAAGCACGAAGCCGCCGCGGCCGACCCGGATCGGCAGGTCATCTACCTCACCGAAGACGAAAGCAACGGCAAGCTCTACCGGTTCATCCCGAACACCTGGGGCGATCTGTCTAGCGGCAGGCTGCAGGTACTGGTCGCCGGCACCGGCACATCCGGCTCGTTCAGTTGGGCGGCCGTACCCGACCCGGACGGCTCCCCGACGGTGACCCGGTCGCAGGTGTCCGGAGCCAAATCGTTCAATGGCGGGGAAGGCTGCTACTACTCCAACGACACGCTGTGGTTCACCACCAAGGGCGACAACCGGGTCTGGCAGCTCAACCTCGTCGACAAGACCTACGAACTCGCCTATGACGACAACCTGGTCAATCCCGGCCCGGCGCCGCTGACCGGCGTAGACAACATCACCGGTTCCACGTTTGGTGACCTCTACGTCGCCGAGGACGGCGGCAACATGGAGATCTGCCTGATCACGCCAGGCGACAGGATCTCCGTATTCCTGCGGATCACCGGCCAGAGCTCATCGGAGATCTGCGGTCCCGCATTCACCCCGGCCGGGGATCGGCTGTACTTCTCGTCACAACGTGGCACCTCGGGCTCCTCCTCCGGTGGCATTACGTACTGCATCACCGGGCCGTTCCGCACCTGAGCGCCGCTCGCCGCGCGGCCCCGCCGCAGCGCACGCTTCCTGGGTCCTGAATCCCGGACACCGGAATACGGGACTCCGGCCACTGTGGAAGTCGCGACTGTACTGGCCGACCGGAACACCGACGTTTCCGCCGCGTCCCAGTCATCCCGGCTGGGGCGCCGCAATGTTGTGCGTTGATCCTTGGCGCCGATGGTCAACGTTGGCGGCGACCCGAATTGCAGAGCAGTCGCTTGAGCTTGAAGGCTCTTGAGGTCGATTCGGCTTGCCCACCGCTTGAGCATCCGCTCCTGGCATGGGCACACAGGGGCACAAGACATCATCAAACGTCGTCAGCCAGCGGCCAACGATGGCAGCCTCAGACGCCGTGCGAGCAGGGGCCGAGCAGTGTTCCCGCTGGTGGTGGGACGGCAGCTCTAAGTTCCGCTTCAACGTCTGACACGCGCGGACCCGTCTATCGACGGGCGGTGGCGAGGAGGCCGATCAGGGCGAGCAGCATCCAGCCGACGAGGTAGGCGAAGGCGACGGTTGGAGAAACGGCGGTCCAGAGGACACCGGCTACAGCGCTGGCGGCGACGTTGCCCAGGGCTTGCACGGTGGCGAGGAGGCCGAAGGCGGAGCCGCGGGCGTCATTGGGGGCGAGGGCGGCGACGGCGGCGTGTTCGGCGGTTTCGACGGCACCGATGCCAATGCCGGCCAGGACGAATGGCACGGCGAGCAGAATCAGGTTGGTGGTGCTCGTGGCGAAGCCGGCGTAGGCGAGGGCGAACAGGGCGACGCCGGCGGTCAGAACGAGGACGGGGCCGTGCGTGCCGAGCTGGTCGGAGAGGCGCCCGGCTGGGATGGAGGCGATGGTGGCGGCGAGGTTGTAGCCGATGTAGAGCACCAGGGCCAGTCGGGTTGCCGACTCGACCCCGTGTCCGGGGGTCAGTTGCTCGGTGGCGCGCAGGATGAGCAGGGTCGCGGCGACGTTGCCGACCTCGAAGGCGGCGATGCCGGCGAGCAGGCGGCCAAGGCGACCCCGCAGCACCGGGTGTAGCCGTAGCCTGATCGGTTGACGCTCGCGCTGCTCGGCGCGTGGGGCGCAGCGGATGGCGTAGACGATGGCCAGCGCGGCCAGCACGCCGGGGATCACCGACAGTCCGATGGCCCACTTGACGCCCACGAGGGTGACTAAGCCCAGGGCGAGCAGCGGGCCGACGATCGCACCGAGGTTGTCCATGGCCCGCTCGAAACCGTATGCGCGGCCGTATGCGGAAGCGGGCACCATGTCGGCCAGGAGGGCGTTGCGGGCAGGTACTCGCAGTCCTCGGGCTGTCCATGCGCCGGCACGCAGCAGCGCTACCTGCCACACGGAGGTGGCCGCACCGATCAGCGCGCCGAGGGCAGCGGTGGTGGTGTAACCGCCAACCGCGACCTTGCGGCGGCGGCCGGGATCGTCTGCCAACGCCCCGCCGGCGAGACGAGCCGCCCCCGCCAGCCCGTCCGAAACACCCTCGATGACGCCCAGGGCGGCGGCCGATGCACTAAGCGAGGACGTGAGCAGACTCGGCAGCAGCGCGGTAGGCACCTCGTGGCCGACGTCGGCCAGGAAGCTGGCCGAGCCGATCCCTGCTACGCCAGGAGTCAGCCACCGCCGGCCGTCCTTCTCGCCGGCCGCGTTCACACCCTCTTCAACTGCCTCGGCCATCACAGCAGTATCGGGCGCTGGGGTCTGAGGCGGGAGGGCCCGACTGGGTGTGCCAGGCCGTCGCCAGGCCGTCAGCCGTCAGCCGACGATGACCAACGACGACCATCGGCGACGACGTTTGCCGAGGTCACAAGGGGTGATCGGCCTATTGACCGGCGCAGACGATCGAGGCTTACCTGTAGTTGGTGAACTGATGGGGATTGGCGACGCGCCAGATCCATGCCAGGTCGAGGGGTCGTGGCGGGGGATTAGCGGGACTGGCGGGGAGAGTAGCCGGCTGGACGCAGGTCACCACCACGGCAGGCCAAGGGAACTTGAGAGAGCCCCCTGGCAGTGTGGGAGTCAGGCAACGGCTGTCGACAAACCCTATATTGAAGCAGAGCGGCAGCGTCGAGGCGTCCGGTACTACCTGGGGTATTTCGAGATGTTGGCTCTGTTGTCGGACCGGCAAGACGCGGAGGTCATCAACCACAAGTTGATTCGACAAGCGCTGGATGGAGGTCGTCGGGCGCGGCGCGGCACAAGGACGGGCTACTAACTGAGTGACGACCGGTACGCACACCGCCAGACGACCGTGGACGCTAGCGGACCCTTCCCGCAGCTCAGCAGGCAGATCGAAGCTGGTCTAGCCGGCCCGGAAGTTCCTTCGGGACGAAGAGGTCGAACTTCGGGGCCTTGAGCTGCCCGCACCGCCTGCGAAAATTCGTCCGTGACCGGTATCCAGGGACTGACACCAGCGGAGTACTTCGTACTCCATGACTCCGATGGCTGTGCCACGCTACCCGAGATCCTTGCGACCTGGATGGACAACGGTGATCGGTCCCCACGCCTTGAGGAGGCCATATCAGACCTCGCGAAAGCGATCGTGTCACTAGAGCGTGGCGGCCTGGTCGAAGTGCGCCGCTTCGAACTCTGGCCGGCAGGTTGGGGCCAAGGCGTCAGGGTGACAGTGGAGGAGCTAACGGAGGCGAGTTGCCAGGCGAGCAGCTGGTTGCCTGACGCGCAAGCCAGGTTGCTCGTCGTCGGTATCACGGAGATAGGCGGGGCCTGGCTCTGACCGGGGCTGCTCGCGCCGTGCCCGATGCGTGCCCGATGCAGCGGTTAACACCGGCCTACAACGGCGCGCCCGGCACCGCTGCCTGAACGCTCCGTGCTCGCTGACTAAGCAATCCGGCTACCCAGGGTGCGTATCAACCCGCTTCCCAAGCTGACAGTCTGGGAGCCACGCTTGGAATCCAGGTGGGCGGAATCGAGACTCTCAAGGAGGTGCCCGTGACTCGGATGTTCATCGCTGACTCCTTCACGGTTCCTCGTGTTGGCATCGTGGTCACCGGGCGCCCGGAGTTGGGGGACATCCGCGAGGGCGATCTCCTCTGGCTGAACGAGGGCGCGGTGCGGCACAGGGTCACTGTGCGCGGCGTCCGGCACCTCTGTGCCAGGTCCCTCGACCCACGGGTTGCTCCAGCCGGCATAAACAGCTCCTTGATCCTCGACGGCTTTCCCGAGGGCATAGAGCTTCCCGGCCTCTTGCTGTCGTCCGAGTAGACCAAGATGACAGACACTGACGCTCGCTGACCCCAGCCTGCCCCAGCGCGACGCCAACAGCCGCCACCAGATGAACGTCGGCCACGAGCCAGCGAGGAGGCGAGGCGGGTGACGGCGGATGCGGGACGCTGCTACGAATCAGATGCTCGTAAGCGTGGCCCTTCTCAGTCCTCATCCAGTCATCAAAAGGTCGAGCCCTGGCCGCTGACGCTGAGAGGCGCCGAGAGGGGCTTCCGCAGGCCAGCCGGGGTTGGGGCAGGTAGACCGTGGTGGGCAACTTGATCTCGTAATGCGTAGGTCGCGGTGACAACGAGCGAGTCCCAACTCAGTGGGGATCGGCCCCGTTACGGTGAGCGGACGTGGTCATGCCGACGGCAAACTGGACCGCTGACCAGGACCCATCAGGAAAGCAGGCTGTAGGTGCCGTCTGGGTTCTGGTAAAAGTACGCGGTGTAGCCGCCTGGATTCCCCTGCCGATGCTTCGGCAGGAAGACGCCATAGGTGTGGTCCGCCCAGCCGGGACAGGCGCGACGGACGTCGTCGGGACGGAAGCGGTCACCCAGTCGGCCTGCGGCTCGAGCCTGGCGGATGTCATCGACGAAGCGGCTCACGAATCCAAGTGTGCTGAATGCTTACGCGCCCCTGGGGTCAGGGCCGTTTGCGACCCGAGTAGCGGGACTAGGCCGTCGCCATCTAGGCAAGAGCATCCCAGCATCGACGGGTGCAGCTGTCGTGTCCTGCCCTGGTCGCCGCCGACGTCGGCGTTCACCGGGTTCCGGTTCCCGGCGGAGGTGATCGTCGTCGCGGTCCGCTGGTACCTGCGGTATGCCGATCGCAGCTAGCTTAAACACCGATACGACCCATGCGCGGACTCCGGACCGACTCAACCGCGCAAGTGATCATCGCCGGACACGCTTTCATCCAGAACCTCCGCCGCGGACACTACGAACCCGGGCTCGACAGTCAGCCCAAGCTCCGAGTCGCTCCGGCGTTCAGTGAACTCGCCTGGGTCATCTGACCGCAGACCCGACCCGGGCGCCTCCCGATCAGATAATGCAACGGCTTCCGTGCTGGTCATCAGCGCGCCCTCGTGCGGACGGCATAGAGGGCGGCGGTGTATCCGGCGGGGCCGGAGTTGTTGATGATCAGACAATGGCCGGGTACGGGGGCTTCAGGCCGCACCTACACCCCGGATTGTGAAAGCGCCTCGGAAGGCTGACAGCGCGTCAGTGCAGTGCAACCTCGCCTGCCTGAACGGCGCGCACGGCGCGTTCGACGGTCTCCTGATTTTCGCCGACCGGAGCCACGTAATCGATGACGTCACGTGCGGCGTCATCGCCGAGCATTCGGGTGATCACCCACGTGGCGAGATAATGGGACGCCAAGCAACCGCCCGCGGTAGCGACGTTCCCCTCGGCGTGGAACGGCGCGTCGAGCACGGTGACGTCGCAGGCTTCGACAAAGGGCCGACTCTTCATGTCCGTGCAAGCCGGCATGCCGGCCAGCAACCCGAGCCGGGCGAGCACCAGCGCGCCGGAGCACTGCGCACCGATCAGCTGGCGCGAAGGGTCGAGCTGCAGCCTGGAGAGCAGCCGGTCGTCGGCGACCACGTCTCGCGCCTTCACCCCGCTACCGATCAGCACGACGTCGGCTGCGGTGACGAACTCCATCGGGCGTTGCCCAGTCACCTCGACGCCGTTCATCGACGTGACCACCGGCGTCGGCGTCGTAATGAAGGCTTCTAAGCCGTCCTTACGGCAGCGGTTTATCAGCGCGGAAGCGATGAAGCTGTCGAGCTCGTTGAACCCGTCGAAGGTCACCACGGCTACCTGCATCACAACTCCCTCAAGCGCGGCATCAGGTTGCATTCTCCCTGGCGGGCCGTTCGGGTCGAGAGCCAATCAGCGGCTGGCGGCATTCCTATCGAGCCCCTGCATTCCGAGCTCCGACCCTGCCCGGCCGACAAACTCTGTCCCTGTGCGCTATCGCGAGCAGCTCCTTTCGCAGCCAGGCGACGTCGAGGAACAAGGTGAGGGCTGGTCTTTTTGTGTGCCGCAAGCAGCTATAGGCGCTTCGTCCGGTAGAAAGAAGTCTGGTAATGATGAGATAATGCGGGAGGCTTGGGTGGATTACTACCCTACGATGGAAGCCCACGGTTTGATCGGTGATCTGCAGACCGCAGCGCTGGTGGCGATGGACGGGACGCTGGACTGGTTCTGTGCCCCTCGGTTCGACTCCCCGAGCCTGTTCGGCGGCCTGCTCGATCGGCACAAGGGCGGGCATATCCAGGTGTCGCCAGAGGGCGTCGACTACGTGAGTAAGCAGTTGTACCTGCCCCGCACGCCGATCCTCATCACCCGCTTCCTGAGCGCGGACGGCGTGGGGGAGCTCGTGGATTTCATGCCCGTCGCGGGGGATCAGCCCACCGACCGCCACCGCCTGGTGCGGATGCTGCGGGTTGTCCGCGGTGTCATGCGGTTCCGTATCGACTGCCAACCCCGCTTCAACTACGGGCGGGATCCGCACGAACTCGACGCGTACCCCGCGGGTCACGTTTTCCGCAGCTCAGCGCTCTCCCTCGCCCTGAGCCTCGTTCGTTACCCCGGGACCCAGCCCGCCGAGGAGGCATTCGAACGTAGGGGTGGTGGCATATGGACCGTCGCCACGCTGCGCGAGGGTGAGGCCGGGGGTGCCGTTCTAGAAACGGGAGTGTCGCCGGACCGGCCACGCTTCTACACGCCGGGCGAGGTGCAGGAGTTACTGGAGCAGACCCGCGACTTCTGGCGGCGTTGGCTCGGCCGTTCCTGCTACACCGGCCGTTGGCGGGAGATGGTTGAGCGGTCGGCGATGACGCTCAAGCTCATGACGTACGCGCCGACTGGCGCGCTCATCGCCGCCCCCACCGCCGGGCTGCCCGAGCAGGTCGGCGGCCAGCGCAACTGGGACTACCGCTACACCTGGATCCGCGACGCGTCAATCTCCGTACACACCCTGCTCAAGCTGGGATTCACCGACGAAGCGTGGCGGTACATGCACTGGGTCGACGACCGGGTCCGGGAGGCCAGGGACCGAGAGGTGCCGCTGCAGATCATGTACCGCATCGACGGCTCGCCCGATGTCTCCGAGGAGGTGCTCGACCACTTCGAGGGTTACCGCGGCTCAGCGCCTGTGCGGGTCGGCAATGGCGCCGCGAACCAGCTGCAACTCGACATCTACGGCGAGGTGCTCAACGGCCTCCACGAGGCCGACAGCCATGGTCTGCAGACCTCTCACCAGTTGTGGCTGAACACCGTGCGACTAGTGGACTGGGTCTGCGAGCACTGGGACCAGCCCGAAGACGGGATCTGGGAAACTCGCGGCGGCCGCCAGGACTTCACCTACGGGCGGCTGATGTCCTGGGTCGCCCTCGACCGGGCTGTCCGCCTCGCGCATCGGCGCGGACGACCGGCTGACACCGCCCGGTGGGCGCGTACGCGAGACCAAATCTACCAACAGATCATGGCCCGTGGTTTCGACCCCAAACGCGGTGCCTTCGTGCAGCACTACGCGACCGACGTCCTGGACGCCTCGCTGCTCGCCATGCCCGGCGTCGGATTAGTATCACCAATGGATCCGATGTGGCAGTCCACCCTGCGGGCGATGGACGCGGAGCTCGTGTCCGACAGCCTGGTCTACCGGTACGACCCGGCCGCCTCGCCCGACGGCCTTCCCGGCCAGGAGAGCACCTTCACCATGTGCAGCTTCTGGTACGTCCGGGCCCTCGCCGAGTCCGGACGGCTCGACGACGCCACGCTGACCTTCGAGAAGATGCTCACCTACAGCAGTCCACTGGGCCTCTACTCAGAGGAGATCGCACCCACCGGTGAGCAGACCGGCAACTTCCCGCAGGCGTTCAGCCACCTCTCGTTGATCGGCACGGCCGTGAGCCTCGATCGCCTGCTCGATGCCCGCCCTTGAAAAGTCGCGCGGGGCTGGGTGGGAGCGGTTCGCTTGGGATCTGGCGAAGCGCCACGGCCGGGCGGAGCCGCTCCGTACGATCGACAACGACCATCGGGCGCCGATCCGTCGAGTGACGTGAGGCACTGGCGCTGGTCGCCCCCGCGGATTCCACCGCCGCCGCTGCCCGCGGCCCGGTCGCGCGACGAAGAGGAGCAGGCGGGTGAAAGCCTCGTTCGAGACCGTGCGTACTGAGTTGA
Source organism: Micromonospora sp. NPDC051006 (assembly GCF_044456245.1). Classification (NCBI taxonomy): domain Bacteria; kingdom Bacillati; phylum Actinomycetota; class Actinomycetes; order Micromonosporales; family Micromonosporaceae; genus Micromonospora; species Micromonospora sp. NPDC051006. The sequence continues at coordinate 100,594 of NZ_JBITFP010000006.1, read as the reverse complement.
CCGGCGCCGTCCTGACGGTGACGCTGGACGCGCCGCCGATCAACATGATCGGCCCGGAGTTGGTGCGCGACCTGATCACCCTGCTTGACCGACTGACCAGGACCACAGAGGTGCGGGTAGTCGTCTTCGACACGGCCGACCCCGACTTCTTCATCTCTCACGTCGACCTGACCAAGGTCGCCGAGTACTCGGCGGAGGCGGCCAAGGCGGGCGGGGGTCCGCAGGACGCCTTTCTCGGGATGGTGCTACGCAAGCTGAGCGAGGTGCCGGTCGTCACCATCGCGAAGCTGCGCGGACGGGCTCGGGGAGCGGGCAGCGAGTTCGTGCTCGCCTGCGACATGTGCTTCGCGGCGCGGGAGAACGCGCTGCTTGGCCAGCCCGAGTGCGGTTTCGGCGTGGCACCCGGGGCTGGTGGCCTACAGCACTTGACGCGCCTGCTCGGCCGAGGACGGGCCATGGAGATGATCCTCGGCGCGCAGGACGCGGACGCCGACCTCGCGGAACGGTATGGGTGGATCAACCGGTCGCTGCCGGACGCCGAGCTCGATGAGTTCGTGGCCACGCTGGCCGGACGGATCGCGTCCTTTCCCTCGGCGGCGATTCAGGCCACGAAGCGGGCGATCAACGAGCTGACGCTGCCACCGATCGAGGCCGTACGCGCCGACGGCCGCCGGTTCCAGGAGTTGGTCGCCGCCCCGGAGGTGCAGGACCGGTCGAAGGAGTTGTTCGGCCAGGGCTTTCAGACCCGGGGCCCGCTGGAGCTTGATCTCGGCACACGGATCGCCGATCTGCCGGCCGCCGGGTGAGCGCCGGCTCTGGATGGCGCGCAGGCGCTACCGTCCAGTGACCGGGGACCAGGGGCTGTGGTGTTTAGAGGGTGGGGTTGTCGGTGGCGGGCCAGTCGCCGTGGACGGTGGGTGGGATGCCGCCGGGCAGCGCGCGGTTGATCAGCTGGGCCAGGACGTCGCTCTCGTGCGCGCGGCGGTCGATGGCCTGGCCGCAGAATCCTGCTCAGTGGGCGTGGTGGCGGGTTACCGACGAGGGGTCGTTGGCCGGTCCGCATAGCTCCCGTCAGGTCTCTGGAAGCGGACGAAATCGGCGCGCGAGGACAGTCATCACGCGACCATGGGCGGGTGGGGCGAGCATCGGAGCCGGCGCAGACCGGGGGCATCATCCGCGGCGAGGAGGACGCCCAGCAGGCCAGCTTCCTGGAATTGTTCTTCGACCTGGTGTTGGTCTTCGCCCTGGTCGGGGTCGTCAGCCGGATGGTGCCGGATCTTCTCTCCGAGAACGTGGGCGTGCGCTGGCGGTCGCTGCTGTACACGCTCGTTCTGGCCCTGCCGCTGCTGTGGCTGTGGACGACCACGGCGTACGTCACCAGCCGGTTCGACTACCGCAACCGCTGGATTCAGCTGCTGGTCCTGGTCAGCGCGTTCGGCCTGCTGGTCATGGCGACGTCCCTGTACGAGTTCGAGCAACGCGGCGCCGCCTTCGCCGTTGTGTACGTGGTGCTGCACATCGGACGGCCCTTGGTGCTCCGGCCGTTGTTGCGGGAGCACGAGGACGTGCGGGGGCTCTACACCCGCCTGGCCATCTGGGCCAGCATCTCCGGCGTCATCTGGCTCGCCGGGGCGGCGATGGGCGGAAACCACCGGTTGGCCCTGTGGTTGATCGCCATCACCGTGGACATGGTCGTGGCGCGGCTCAGATGGCCGGTACCCGGCATGGGCCGACCACCGACCAGCGCTTGGGCGATGGCCAGCAGCCGATACCTCCCCGAGCGCTACCAGCAACTGTTGCTGATCGCGCTCGGTGAGACGGTGCTGTCCATAGGCTTCACCTACGCCAACCACCCCGCCACGCTCGCCGCAAAGGCGGCCCTGGTGGTCACATTCGTGACGTCCGTGCTGATGTGGCGGATCTACTTCTATCGCGCTGGCCAGGTGCTGGCCGAGGCGGTCGAGATGTCGTCGAACCGGGCGGTTGCCGGCGGGATCGTCGGCGTAGCCCATCTGCTCATGGTGCTTGGCATCACCTTGGCCGCGGCTGGCTCGGAAATCGTGTTGGCGCACCCCTCCGGTCCCTCAAAGCCGGCCTGGCTCATGGTCATCCTCGGCGGGCCCGCGCTCTTCCTGTTCGGCCGCAGTCGGCTGGAACGGGTCGTCTTCAACCGGCTCGCCGTGCGCCGGCTCGTCGGCATCGGCGTTCTGGTCCTGCTGGCGCCGCCGCTGTTCTTCGGCCCGCCGCTGCTCGCCGCCATCGTCGCTGCGGTCGTGCTGCTCGGGGTCGCCGTTGCGGACGCTCGGCGCGCCGCCGGGCGCCCACTGGAGGCCCCGTCCCCGTCTGCCTAGCGGAGCGGTCGGCATTCAGTCCGCGAGAGGCCCACGGACGGCCGGCGAGTCCGAAAGGTTTCTCACGGGTGCCGTGCACCGGAGTGCGGGCCACGTGCTCACCAACGGACCGGGCCAACTGCCCCTGCGGCCGTGGCCGGACGCCCTGTCGGTGTGCTGCCGAACCTCGGTCCAGCAGCACACCCGAGGTTCAGGAGTCGGCGGCGAGGTAGCGCTCGGCGTCGAGGGCGGCGGTGCAGCCGGTGCCAGCGGCGGTGATGGCCTGTCGGTAGGTGTGGTCAACGAGGTCTCCAGCGGCGAAGACGCCGGGGATGTTGGTGCGGGTGCTCGGGGATCGCACCTGGACGTATCCTTCGTCGTCAAGCTCGACCTGGCCGCGGAACAGTTCGCTACGGGGGTCGTGGCCGATGGCCACGAACACGCCGGTGAGATCGAGTACCGTGATCTCGCCGGTGTGAAGGTTGCGCAGGCGCGCCCCCACAACAACCCCGTCGCTGCCGATGACCTCGTCCACGACGCTGTTCCATACGACGCGGATCTTGTCGTTGGCGAGGGCTCGGTCGGCCATGACGCGGCTGGCGCGGAAGGTGTCGCGGCGGTGCACGATGGTGACGCTGCGGGCGAATCGGGTCAGGAACGTGGCCTCCTCCATGGCGGAGTCACCGCCACCGATAACGGCGATGTCCTGGTCGCGGAAGAAGAACCCGTCGCAGGTGGCGCAGGAGGAGACGCCGTGGCCGAGTAGTTCCCGCTCGCCGGGGACACCGAGGGGGCGCCAGGCCGAACCTGTAGCGAGGATGACCGCCTGGGCTTGGTGGGCCTGCCCGCCCACGTACACCGTCTTCAGGCCGGGGCTGGTGAGGTCGACGCGGCTGACGTCGTCGGTGACGACCTGCGCGCCGAACCGGTCGGCCTGCTTGCGGAGGTTGTCCATCAGCTCCGGGCCGTGGATGCCGTCAGGAAAGCCGGGAAAGTTCTCCACCTCCGTGGTGGTCATCAACGCGCCGCCGGACTGGACGCCCTCGATGACCAGGGGCGAGAGGTTGGCGCGCGCGGCGTAGAGCGCTGCGGTGTATCCGGCGGGACCGGAACCGATGATGATCAGACGATGAGGGTCGGGCACGGCAGACTCCTGCTCGGAGGGCAAGCCCGCCGGGAGGTGACCGGCGGGCGCGCAGCGGGTGGATCAGGCGGCGGGTTGTAGCTCGGTGAGGAGCTTCTCGACCCTGGCGCGGATCTCGTCGCGGATCGGCCGCACGGCCTCGACGCCCTTGCCAGCGGGGTCTTCGAGCTTCCAGTCCTCGTAGCGCTTGCCCGGGAAGACGGGGCAGGCGTCGCCGCAGCCCATGGTGACGATGACGTCCGAGGACTCCGCGGCCTCGTACTCGAGGAGTTTGGGCGTCTGGTCGGTGATGTCGATGCCGACCTCGCGCATGGCCTCCACGGCGGCAGGGTTGACGGCGTCGGCGGGAGCGGAGCCTGCGGAGCGAACCTCGACGGCGTCGCCGGCGAGGTGACGCAGCCAGCCGGCGGCCATCTGGGAGCGGCCGGCGTTGTGGACGCAGACGAACAGGACGCTGGGCTTGTCGGTCATGAGGTGCCTTTCGTGCGGTGCGCGCGACGGAGCCGATTGGCCGACGCGCCGTGAAGGGTGAGGAGCAGGCGGTGGTTCGGGTGTGCTGTTGCGGTCGACGAGCCGGTAACGGCCCGGGTCGTACGGCCGGTTGATCAGGTCGTCACGCCGGTGATCGGCGTGGTGGCCGCACGGTCGCGATGTCATGCGCGAAAGCCCGTGGCGGCGTCCTCATCGGCGGGGACAACGACCTGGTCCGCAGCGCTGCCGGCGTCGGGATAGAGGGCGGCCAGCAGGCTGACGCCGACCGCGAGGCCCACCAGTTGGGCCACAACGAAGCCCGGCACGGAGGCGGGCGCGATGCCGGCGAAGGTGTCGGTGAACGCCCGCCCGATGGTCACCGCCGGATTGGCGAACGAGGTGGACGAGGTGAACCAGTAGGCCGCGCCGATGTAGGCGCCGACCGCGGCGGGCGCGACGGCGGCGCGGCCGGAGCGGGCGAGGGCGAAGACCAGCAGGATGAGCCCGGTGGTGGCGACGACCTCGCCGAGCCAGAGGTGACCGGCGGATCGGTCCTTGCCGGCAAAGTCGACGGCGGCCAGGTCGAACATGAGGTTCGCCAGTACCGATCCGGCGATCGCGCCGAGGATCTGGGCCATCGTGTAGCCGGCGAGGTCTCGGGCGGTGAGGCCGGTGCCGGCGCGGCGGCCGAGGAACCAGTCGGCTGCGGAAACGACCGGGTTGAAGTGGGCGCCGGAGACCGGGCCGAAGATCAGGATCAGCGCGACGAGGGCGAACGCGGTGGCGATCGAGTTCTCCAGCAGTTGGAGACCGACGTCGCCGGGGGAGAGGGTCGTGGCCATGATGCCGGAGCCGACCACGGCGGTGACCAGCAGCGCGGTGCCGGTGAACTCGGCCAGCAGCCGCCGCTGAAGGGGGATGGTCATCAGTCTGGTCTCTCCCATGATGGTGCTGTCCTGCCGCTGTGGCAGTGACGGTTATCGGTTGGTGGGGACGTGCAGCTCGTCGAGGAGACCGCGGACGCGACGCTCGATCTCGTCGCGTATCGGCCGGACGCCGGTCAGGTCGAGGCCGGCCGGATCGTCCAAGTCCCAGTTCTCATACCGGGTGCCGGGGAAGACGGGGCAGGCGTCGCCGCAGCCCATCGTGATCACCACATCGGCGGCACGGACGACTTCGTCGGTCCACGGCTTGGGGAACTCCTGCGCAATGTCGATGCCCCGTTCGGCCATCGCGGTGATGGCGGCCGGGTTGACCTCGACACCGGGTTCGCTGCCGCCGGACCAGGCGACCGCCTGCTCCCCCGCGAGGTGGGTGAAGAAGCCGAGGGCCATCTGGGAGCGACCGGCGTTGTGCGTGCAGAGGAACAGCACGACGGGACGGCCGTCGCGGTGGTGACCCTCGACCCGGGCGAGAGCCTGCAGGCGCTGCCGTGCGAAGCGTTCCGCCAGCAGCGGAAGGAAGTTGGAGATGCTCGCGGCGGTGGCGATCTGGTCGTAGCTCGCGTGCAGGAACCGCTCGATCGTCTCGGTGCCGTAGACGCCACTGAACTCCTCGGCGAGCCGAACCGCGGCGGTGTGCAGGGCGACCTGCTGGTCGAGGGTGATCTCCTGGTGAACCTCGGGGCTGATGTCGGTCATCCGGTGCCTCTCAAGGTGGTCGTGGGGGCGAGGCGGTCGACCCGGTCGGCGAGATTGGCATAGGCGGCTTCGAACGCCTCGTCGGAGTCGACCCGGACCGGGTCCGGCACGGACCAGTGCAGCCGCGGACGTACCGGTCCGGCGAGTTCCTCGTGGGCGTTGTCGCAGACGGCGATGACCAGGTCGTCGTCGCGAACCACGTCATCGACGTGCGCGGTGGCGACCGGATCGAGATGCAGGTCATGGCGGTGCGCGACAGCGAGCGCGCGGGGGTGAACCCGCGCGGCCGGCTTCGTGCCCGCCGACGCGGAGTCACCGTTGGTGCGTCGTTTCCACAACGCGGCAGCCAGCTGCGACCGCGCGGAGTTGTGCGTGCAGACGAAGACCACACGACCCACCTCCGTCAGCGACGGAGGGGTGAGAGCGGCCAACGCCCCCGGCTGAAGCCGCAGGTAGGTGCGTCGCCGGTCGCCCTCTGACCGGCCGCGCACGACGAGGCCGGCCTCGGTGAGCACCTTGACGTGGTGGGCGACCAGGTTGGTCGGCATGTCGAGGTTGTGCGCGATCTCCCCAGGCGAGGCGTCGCCCAGGGTGAGCGCGTCCACGATCGCCAGGCGCGCCGGGTCGCCGAGCGCGGCGTGAATACGGGAGCGCACGGCCAGGGAGGCTACTTCAATGGTCATTGACTCAACTATTACTGAGTAAACCGCATTTCGTCAAATCGGGCCTCGGCCATGAGTGGACCGGGTTGACGTCGCCCTTGATCGACCGCCGATGGTGGGGCGGGTGAGGTCGTGTCGCCTCCGCAGCGACCGCGGATCATCCCCCTGTGCTGGCGGCGGGGTCGTTGCCGTGCTGAGTCGAGTCAGCAGCAGGTCGTCAGGTACGACTGCAGTTCGGCCAGCGCGGCGAGCGCGCCTTCGCGGTCCGCCCGGTAGTAGACCGTCTTGCCGTCACGCCGCGACGTCACCACCCGCCCCCGGCGCAGCAGCGTCAACTGCTGTGACGCGGTCGCCTGACTGATCCCGACGCGCTCGGCGACCTCGCCCACGGACAGCTCCGCCCCCTGGGCGAACAGCATCATGATCCGCTGCCGGGTCGGGCTGCCCAACGCCTTGAGGAACTCGTGGGTCTGCGGCGCCAACCCTGACGAGGCGCCCGCCGGGCTCATGGCCACGGATGTCGGTGCCGCCTGCTCGGGTGTCGCCTGGCTCATGCCTTCCACTTTCCCTCACCATCATCATATTGTCATTCAACGAAACGACGATATGATCCTTGGTGTGACTCCTCGAACCGAACCTGTGATCATCGTCGGCGGCGGCCAGTCCGGTCTGGCTGCCGCCCGCGCCGCCGCAACCGTCGGCCTTCGGCCCGTCGTCCTCGAGGCCGGCGCCGAGCCGGTCGGCTCCTGGCCCGACTACTACGACAGCCTCACCCTGTTCTCCCCGGCCCGTTACAGCGCCTTACCCGGCGTGCCGTTCGACGGCGGTGACCCGGAGCGCTACCCGAGCCGTGAGGAGGTTGTGTCCTACCTGCGCCGCTACGCCGGCAGCCTGGACGTCGACATCCGCACCGGCACCCGCGTCACCGAGGTACAGCCCCGACCCGACGGCGGCTACCTCGTCCACACCGATGCCGGGGAGCAGATCGCTGCGGCCGGCGTCGTCGCCGCCAGCGGTTCGTTCGGCAACCCTCGCCTGCCGGTCCTGTCCGGAATCGGCCGGTACACCGGCGACGTGCGGCACGTCGCCGACTATCGCCGGCCAGAGCCCTACGTCGGCAAGCGGGTCGTCGTTGTCGGCGCCGGGAACTCCGCCGTCCAGGTTGCCTACGAACTCGCCGCGCACGCGAATGTCACGCTGGCCACCCGGGAGCCCATCCAGTTCCTGCCGCAGCGCATCCGCGGCCGTGACCTGCACTACTGGCTTCGCATCAGCGGTGCGGATCGGCTTCCCCGCCGGGTGCTGATCCGACTCATCCGGCACGCCGCGGTGCTCGACACCGGCGTCTACCGCGACGCCGTCGCTTCCGGACGGGTCACCCGGCGGGAGATGTTCACCGCCTTCACCCCCGAGGGCGTCGTGTGGAGTGACGGCGTCGTCGAGCCGGTCGACGCGGTCATCTTCGCCACCGGCTACCGCCCGAACCTGCCGTACCTGCGGCTGCTCGGGACTCTCGACGGCGGCGTACCCCGGCAGGTCGGAGGGATCTCCACGACCCACCCTGGCCTGGTCTACCTCGGGTTGGAGTTCCAGCGGTCGTTCGCGTCGAACACGCTGCGCGGTGTGGGCCGCGACGCCGTACACGTCATCGCCGCTCTTGCCGCACACGTTTCCGGCCGGCCGCAGCGCGGGCTCCGCCGATGGCAGGCGCAGCTACCGGGCGCCTCAGCCGCCGTCGGCGTGACGAAGTAGAACAGCGCGTCGCCCGTGCTGGGCGAAAGTCCAACTGCGGCTGCTCTGGGCAGGCGAGTCGACGCCATTGCTGTCGTGCTCGCGAGTCCCGCAGGTGGTCAACAGGCCGCTTGCTCGCTCGGTTTTCGCAGCCCGAGCTACGAGCCGGAGGGTGCCTCGACCGTGAGCAGTGCCGCGAGCTGGCGCAGGATGCCCGGCCGGGCCCGATAGTAGACCCAGGTGCCCCGACGCTCCGCGTCCACGAGGCCCGCCTCCCGCAGCGTCTTGAGGTGGTGCGAGATGGTTGGGCCGCTGAGGCTGAAAGCGGGGGTGAGGTCGCAGACGCAGGCTTCCCCGCCTTCGGCGGAGGCGATCATCGACATCAGCTGCAGGCGAACCGGATCGCCGAGTGCCTTGAACGCGGGCGCGAGGACCGCGGCGGTCTCCGCCGGTACCCGACTCTGTGCCAGCGGTGGGCAGCAGGGCTCGTCGGCGTTCAGGTCGATCACGGTGAGGGATGCGCCTTGCTTTGACATGCCTCTAGGTTGACATCTCTCTAATCAACGTGCAACTCTCTGCTTAGACGGATGTCAAGACAGACTCCGTGGGAGGGGGATTCATCATGTTCGGCAAGACCCGGCGGTCGGCGGCGGCGCGGGCGGGAGTCCGGTTCTGTGACTCCTGCGCCCAGGTGTCCACCGCCACGCAGCGCGCGCAGCAGCGCTTTGAGAGCGCCCGCACCACCGCTTACACCCTGGCCAGCTACCGATGAGCGAGCGGAAGGCCACCACGATGAGGGAGAACACCTCCACGACCGGGGGGTTCGCCGGCGACCCCGCCGCCGCCCTGGCGGTCACCGGCTCCGGTGCCTGCTGCGGCAGCACGGCCCAGGCGGTCGGCTCGATCCTCCCGCCCGCTGGCGGAACCGCTGCCAGCGGTCCCTGTTGCGGCACCCAACAGGCCGCCGCGGCAGCAGGCTCGTGCTGCGGCGCCGAGGCGAAGGCCGACGCCATCAGCGCCGGGCAGGGGTGTTGCGAATGAACCCGGCAGCAGCCTCACCCTCGCCGTTAGAGACCCTGTTGGCGCAGGTGTCAGGTGACCGGATGGCCGCCACCGTTAACACCCTCGCTTCCGACGAGTTCACTGGTCGGCGTGTCGGCTCGGCCGGGGGTGCTGCCGCCCGCGCCTGGCTGGTCGACCAGCTCGCCGCAGTCGGCGCGACGGTGAACTCCGACGACTTCGCCGTCCGCGCGGTGCCCGACGTGGACGCCGCACCCACGGTGACCTGGGGCAGCAACGCCGCCTCGCACCGCCTGACCTTCGGCCGCGAGGTGGCCATCCACCTCGCGTCCGCGCACATCGCCGACCTCAGGCAGGGGCCGCTGGGCGTCGCCGGTGCCGACGACCCGACCGGCCGGTGGCTGGTCGTGCCGGCGGCGATGACCCTGTTTGACGCCTACGGGCACGCACACAACGCCGCCGGACTGCTCCTGGGCCGCCCCGTCGACGCGCACGGCTGGCAGTACACGACCCTCGCCGGCCCGGACCCGGGACCGTTGGCGGTCCTGACGCTGGATCCCGCCACCCATCGCGCGGTCCTCGCCGCAGCCGACGAGGGGGGTTGGCTCAGCGGCAACGCGCCGCTGCGCAGGCTCGACGTCACCGGCGCCAACATCCACGCCACCTTCCACGCGCCAGCGCCGGGCGGGGTCGGCCTGCTGCTCACCGCGCACTACGACGGTGTGGGGGACCATCCGGGCCTGCGGCAGCCGGGCGCGTCGGACAACGCCAGCGGAGTGTCGGTGGTCCTCGAGGCCGCCCGAGTCCTGGCCTCGGGACCTGGCGGCATCGGACTATCCGTCGCGCTGCTCGACGGCGAGGAGATTGGCGCCTTCGGCTCGGCCCACCACGCCCAACGGCTGCGCGCCCGCGGCGCGAGCCCTCTGGTCGTCAACGTCGACGGCGCCGGGCGGCTGGACCACGCCGCCGCCGTCGAGGCCGGCGGGCCGGCCCACCAGCTGCTCGCCCTGCTCGACCAGGCCGGCCGGCACACCGGCGTACCCCTGGCCGCCGGTCCGGTGGCCTCGGACAACCGCCGCTACGGCGCAGCCGGGCTCGCCGCCGTCGGCATCGGTGCCGGCATGGCCGGCTACCACAGCCCCGCCGACACCCCCGACGGAGTCGACCCCGGCACTCTGGCCGCCGTCGCTCGCCTCGTCGTTGCAACCGCCTGGCTCGCGGCATCGGCGCCGGTTACACTTTCATCGTCAATCGGCGATTAACGATAGAAGGAGATGGTGGTGGACGACCTGCTCGACCGCGCGACGGCGCAGACCTACGCCTCCTGGTTCCGTGCCTTGGCGGACCCGACTCGCGTGCAGATCGTCGAGTACCTGGCGCGCCACTCCAGGCCGATGAGCGTGGGGGAGATCGTCACCGCTGTCGGGCTGGCCCAGTCCACCGTCTCTCAACACCTGAAGATCCTCACGGAGGTGCGGTTCGTGCTCGTCGAGGCGGTCGGCACCGCGCGGCACTACCGCATCAACGACGCCTGCATCAGCTGCTTCCCGTCCGCGGCCGACGTTGTCATGGGCCGTCCCGCCCCCATTCCGAACGGAGCCTGCTGATGGCCGACATCGCCGTCCGGCCGATGGCCGCGGGCGACGCCAACCTCGTCCTGGCCATCTACCAAGCGGGCCTCGACACCGGCAACGCCAGCTTTGAGACAGTCGCGCCGAACTGGGCAACCTTCGACGCCAACAAACTGGCCGAGCATCGCTTCGTAGCGGTCGACGGGGACAGCAACGTCGTCGGCTGGGTCGCCGTCACGCCAACCTCTGCCCGCGCGGTCTACGCCGGAGTCGTCGAACACTCCGTCTACGTCGACCCTGCTGCGCAGGGACGTGGAGTCGCACGGCTGCTGCTGGACGAGCTGATCGCCTCCACCGAGACGGCCGGCATCTGGACCATCCAGTCCGGCGTCTTCCCCGAGAACGCCGCAAGCCTCACCCTGCACCAGCGGGCCGGCTTCCGAGTCATCGGCACCCGCGAGCGGGTGGGCCGCCATCACGGCCGCTGGCGCGACGTCGTCCTGCTGGAGCGCCGCAGCCCCACCATCACGTGAGCACACTCGCCCCCAACCTCGGGCTGAGCTCGCTTGCTTAATTCGACGATTATCAACACAAGGAGTTTCCGATGACTGTCCTGGACGAGCTGCCCGTCGTCGTGATCGGGGCCGGGCCTGTCGGCCTGGCCGCCGCCGCGCACCTGCACGAGCGCGGCCTGCCCTTCCTCCTTCTGGAGGCCGGGGACACCGCCGGCGCAGCGGTGCGGCAGTGGAGTCACGTCCGCGTCTTCTCACCGTGGCGCTACAACATCGATCCGGCCGCGCGGCGACTGCTCGACAAGTCCGGCTGGGTCGCCCCCGACCTGGACGCGCTGCCGACGGGCGCCGAGCTCACCGGCGACTACCTCCAGCCCCTGGCGGAACTGCCGCAGCTCAAGCCGCACCTGCGCTACAGCGCCCGGGTCGAGGCGATCAGCCGCCTCGGCCTGGACCGGCTGCGCACCGCCGGCCGCGAGCACGCCCCGTTCCTGATTCGCCTCGCCGACGGCGAAGAGATCCTCGCCCGTGCGGTGATCGACGCCTCCGGAACCTGGGGCACCCCGAACGTTCTCGGCGCCTCCGGCCTGCCGGCGCGCGGCGAGACCGAGGCCGCGTCGTTCCTGGAGCACGCCCTGCCCGATGTGCTGGGCGTGGACCGGGACCGGTTCGCCGGTCGACACACCCTCGTCGTCGGCGCCGGCCACTCCGCCGCCAACACCCTGCTGTCCCTGGCCGACCTGGCCGCGGCCACGCCGGGCACCGAGGTGACCTGGGCGATCCGCTCCGCATCCCCGGCCCGCACCTACGGCGGCGGCGACGCCGACGCGCTACCCGCTCGCGGTGCGCTCGGCTCCCGGCTGCGCGAGCACGTGGACGCCGGCCGGATCCGGCTGCTCACCGGCTTCTCCGTGCAGACCCTCACCCCGACCGGCGGGCGCGTCGCTGTCGTCGTCCGGCACGCCGACGCAGGAGAGGAGCCCATCGTCGTGGATCGAATCATTGCCGCGACCGGCTTCCGACCGGACCACTCCATCGCCAGCGAGCTGCGCCTCGACCTGGACCCGATCATGGGCGCCACCCGCGCCCTCGCGCCGCTGATCGACCCGAACGAGCACTCCTGCGGCACCGTGCCACCGCACGGCGTCGACGAACTCGCCCACCCGGAGCCCGGCTACTACGCCGTCGGCATGAAGAGCTACGGCCGCGCGCCGACGTTCCTCATGGCCACCGGCTACGAGCAGGTCCGTTCGGTCGTCGCCGCCCTGGCCGGCGACTGGGACGCCGCCCGCGACGTGCAGCTCGACCTGCCCGAGACCGGCGTCTGCAACAGCAACCCCGCCGAATCGACCGGCGGCGACAGCTGCTGCGGCACCACCGCGGCCACCGAGCCGGCAAGCCGGGGTCTGGCCACCGGCATCGCCGGCGGCCTGCTATCCACCCCGCTGAACCTGGTCACTCTCAACGCTGCGCCCAGCGGCGGCCAGAACGGCGGCTGCTGCGCCAGCTGATGCCCACCACCACGACGGTGCCCGCCGACCCCACGGTCGGCGGGCACCGCAGCACCCACGGCCGGCGGATCGTCGCCGCGCTCGCCATCACCCAGACCGTCGGCTACGGCACCCTCTACTACGCCTACGCCGTCCTGCTGAATCCGATGGCTGCCAGCCTCGGCACGCCCACCACCGCGGTCACCGGAGCGCTCACCGCCTCGGTCCTGGCCGGGGCGGCCATGGCCATCCCCGTCGGACGATGGCTCGACCGGCATGGCGGTCGCGCGCTCATGACCGTCGGCTCGGCCACTGCCACCGCACTGGTCCTCGCCTGGTCGCAGGTGCACACTGTCTGGCAGCTCTACGCCGTGATGATCGGCATCGGCGCCACCGGCGCGATGGTCCTCTACGAACCCGCCTTCGCCGTCATCGTCACCTGGTTCACCCCCGAGCGACGCGGCAACGCCCTCCTGGTCGTCACGGTCGTCGCCGGCTTCGCCAGCACGATCTTCCTACCCCTCACCGGTTTACTCGTCGAACACCTCAACTGGCGCAGCACCCTGATCATCCTCGCCGCCATCCACGGACTGATCACCGTCCCACTGCACGCCGCCACCATCCGACGACCATCCCACCCACCGGCGCACCACCGGGAGAAGGAACGCCCGCCCTCGGCCCGCACTGCCACCGGCGACGCCCGTTTCTGGATCCTCGTGATCACGTTCGTCGCTCACGCCGCGGCGACCAGCACGATGGTCGTTCACCTGGTCAGGTACCTCACCAGCCGCGGCCACCCCGCGACCTTCGCCGCCACCGTCACCGGCCTGCTCGGCGTTCTGTCCGTCACCGGCCGACTCGTCCTCACCGCAGCCCGCCGAATCGCCACGCTGACCGCCGTCGTCGCCGTGATCTTCGCGATCCAAGCCGTGGCCGCCGTGTGCGTACCCGCCCTCGCTGGCAGCCGCGTCGGCGCCGTCGGCGCTGTTGTCGCGTTCGGGCTCGGCTTCGGCGTGTCCAGCCTCGCCGTACCCGCCCTGCTCGCCGACCGGTACGGCACTACCGCATACGCCAGCATCGCCGGAATCTTGGCCCTGCCGGTCACCATCTCCCGCGCCACCGCACCACTGGCCGCCGCCGCGCTCCTTCACACGACCGGCTACCCGTGGCTGCTCACCGCGGTAGCGATCTGCTGCACACTCGCCACGACCGGCATGCTCGTTCGTGCACGATCCCTGCCACCGCAAGGCTTGAGCCGATGACGGCCTACCGGGACGGTTGAGCCGTGTTCAGCAGAGGACATGGGACCATGCTTGACAGCAGGTGCGAGGTGTTCACAGGCGAATCGGCCGGAAGGATCAGACCTTCATGAGCTCGGCAGCGATCCCCTCTGGAGATCGGTGATCGGATCGTGAACGCCGTCGAGGTCTTGGTGGTCGGGGCAGGGCCGACCGGATTGGCCTTGGCTGGTCAGCTGGCGTCCTTCGGTGTGCAGGTTCGCTTGGTCGACCGCGCTCTCGACCGGGTTCACGAGTCGCGGGCATTGGCGATCCAGCCACGCACCCTTGAGGTCCTTGCCGGTCTGGGGGTGACCGACGAACTGGTCGCTTCTGGCAACCGAGCGGTCCGGCTGTGCCTGCATGCGGGCCGGCGGGAGCGTGAGGTGCCACTGTTCGATTTGGGCCTGCACGACAGCATGTATCCCTACCTGCTCTTCCTGTCCCAGGCGGAAACCGAACGCGTCTTGGCCGAGCGCTCGGCGGCGATGGGGGTGAGCGTCCAGCGGGGCGTCGAACTGGTGGGACTGGAGCAAAGCACCGACAACGTGGTGGCGAGCCTGCGGTACCAGGACGGCCACGAGGAGCAGGTGTCAGCCCGATACGTGGTGGGCTGCGACGGCGCCCACAGCACGGTGCGCCAACTCGCCGGAATCGAGTTCGAAGGCGCGTCCTATCCGCAGACGTTCGTTCTGGCCGACCTGGAAGCCGACGGCGTCGCCGAGGGCGCAGCGCACGCGTTCCTCTCCGCGCACGGAATGCTGTTCCTGTTCCCACTCGGCCACCCGGCAACCTGGCGGTTGCTGGCCATGCGCCCACCGACCAACCTGCCTGCGGCCGACGCCCCGCTCACCCTCGACGAGGTACAGCATCTCGCGGACACCTACACCGGCGCGACAGTCCGGCTGCGCGACCCGGTGTGGATGACCAACTTCCGGCTACACCACCGCGCCGCCACCCGATACCGGAAAGGGCGGCTCTTCCTGGCCGGCGACGCTGCACACATCCACAGCCCGGCGGGCGCGCAGGGCATGAACACCGGCATCCAGGACGCGGTCAACCTTGGCTGGAAACTCGCCCAAGCCCTGCGCAGCCGCGTCGCCCCGACACTGCTGGACACCTACGAAACGGAACGCGCACCGGTCGGACGGCTGGTACTGCGCTTCACTGACCGCGCATTCACCGTGGCTACCTCCACCAGCCCGGCCATCCGGTTCGCCCGTACCCACATCGCGCCAGCGCTCATCCCCGCCGTGCTCGGCCCCAAAACCGTCAGGCGCAGAGCCTTCCGCACCATGTCGCAACTAGCAATCAACTACCGCCAAAGCCTCCTCTCGCTGAACGGGTCACGCACCCGAGGCGTCGGTCCCCGGGCCGGTGACCGGCTGCCCGACGCGCGACTACCCGACGGCGGCACGCTGCACCAGCTCACGGCCACGCCCGGATGGCACCTGCTGCTGTGCGGGCCAGCACCAGCCTGGGACACAGGCACAGTTGCGGCCCTAAATCAGAAGATCGCCGGATGGCTCACCGTGCACCGCCTGACCGGTACCGGGGACGCGGTGTCCCTTGCACTGCGTCGTCTGGGCCTCGCCTCGGGCGCCACTGGCCAATATCTGATCCGCCCCGACGGGCACATCGGCTACCGATCCGATGGCACCAACCTCACCGGCTTGATCGCCTACCTGAACCAGTGGCTTCCCGTCTGACCCAGCCGGGTCTCGCTGACTGTGCAGACTCCGGCTGCGAAAAGCGGCTGAAGTACCAGCGCCTGTGTCGAGCTCGTCGGCTGTGGTGCTTGATTTGTGGATGCCGAGACGAGGCGCCGCGCGGGGGCTGGTGCATCGCCGCGGGCGGGTATTGATGACCGCGTTCCGAGCCGTCTTGCCGTCATCGCCATCGAAGCCGTCCGACCACAACTGATCGCCGACTTTGTGCTTGGCCCTCGGCTGGCGGGTTGTTGATGAGGGTGCCGGGGTCATCACCGTCGCAGCATCCGAACCGTTCTGGCCGGTGATCAACGTTGCGGCCGTGTCAGAGGGCAAGTCAATCAAGAGCTGGTTGCGTTTCGACCTGCATGCCGACGGTGTGTCCACCGCGGAGGAGCTTGGGCCTGACCGCGTGCTCACCCTCGGTGCGGGGCACGTCGGCGTGGGACAGCGCTCCGACGCGAGCTGGGTTGTGCATGCTTATCCTGCAGGCGACAGGTTCTGCCTGCTGTCACGTCCTGTCCGGGCGCTTTAGGACGGCTTCCAGTCAAGCGGGCTGCGGCGTGGACCGAGTCGGCTGAGCGAGTGCGTGTGTCGAAGGTGCGGCGTGTCGGTGGCCGATCAATGGCGGGCCTCCGGTAGACGGTTCAGCGTCAGCTCACGTCGAGGTCGATGTAGGCGGGATCGTGATCGGAGCCGTCACCGCTGATCTGGGTGCGGCGCATGACGTGCGCGGCGGTGACGGTCAGGTCTGGGCTGGTCCAGATCTGGTCGTAGAGGGCGAAGGTGGTGACGCCCTTGGCGCGGTGGCGGTGTGTCCAGATGGTGGGGGACAGGTCGGCGAATTGGTCGTCGATCAGGGTGCCGTTGCGGTTGGGGCCGGCGACGGTACTGCCCTGGTGGACCTGTTCTGCGAGGTCTGCTTTGCGGAGCGCGGTGAGGGCCTCGGCGTCTGGTAGGTCGTTCAGGTCGCCGGTCATGACAATGCGGCGGGTCAGCCGTTGGCGGCGCAGAATCTGGACGATCGCCTTGGCCTGCTCGCTGCGTCGTTCGGCGATGGCCTGTCGTTCGGCCGCCACCTCCTCGGCGGTGAGCGTGTGCTCGTCGGCGATGAAGTTGCTTTTCAGGTGGTTGACGAACACGTGCAGGGGCTTGCCGTCCGGGGCGGCGATCTGCGCTTGGAGCAGGTCACGGCCGAACACCGGTTGCCCTGTGGGGTCGGGCCAGAACCGCCAGGAGCTGATGCGGGTGATCGGGTGGCGGGAGCAAACAGCGACGTCGATGCGGCGTGGGTCGTTGCCTTCCACCACGACTCGGTAGCGGTAGTCGGCGCCGAGGGGAGCCAGGTCGTCGCGGTTGAATGTGTCCAGGGCGTCCTGGTCTTCGACTTCCTGCAGGCACAGCACGTCGGCGTCTAGGGCGGCGATGCGTCGGGCGATCCATGCCCGGGCTTTGGGGTCTTTGCCCTTGACGAGTTTGCCGCGAAAGGTGCGCAGCACGCCGCTCATGTGGGTTCCGTCTGGCAGGACTACCTCGACGACCGATGGTTGCCCGCTGCTGGCGTCGCCTGCGCCGCTCGTCGTGCCGTCGGCGGCGAGCTCTGCGATGGGCGGGTTGGCGACGGTCCGCGGAAGCTCCGCCTGGAACGACCAGCGAGAGAACAGGTTGTTGGCGTTGAACGTCGCGATCCTCACCGCCACCGCCCCCCTTCCTCTGCTAACGGACCAGCCCGCTTGATGCGCTCGACGCTACGGCCCCACCCGCTCGGGCTGGCATCAACTATCAGCAAGCCGCCAATCCCGGATCGCGCCTGTCCCGTTGGTGACCTCGTCGGCGGATCCGAAGGCGTCAGTGTTGGTGGCCCCTGCCTGTCAGTCGAGCGGCATGCACGTTATACCGAGTTGGGTCCTCCGCTAGGTTGTCCGCCGATCACGGCTGGCCTGTCGGACAGGTTCCTCGCCGGACGAGGCGATCAAGGTGATCGAGCAGCTTCACCTCGCTGCGAGCCAGCCTTTCGCGCTCGGGTGTTGGTAAATCGGCAAGCAGGTCCGAAAGGCGTTCGTTGCGCGGTACGAACACCATGGCACCGGAGTGTTCGCGGCAGATCGAGGACCACACCAAGCCGACGCAGCGGGATGGCTAATTGCCGCTCGCGTCGTGTCAAAGCCTGTGGTTGCCCGGGTTCACACTTGGTGCATGGCATGGGAGTGGGTTGCGCCGGTTAGCACGGGCGTCGTGGGGGTGGCAGGCATCGCCTCCACCTGGTCAATAGGCCTCCGGGATCGCAAAGCCCGAGCCGAGGAACGGAAAGAACAGCGAAGGGCCGAGGTTTACATAGATCTTCTAGTCCGGGTGTCCCACGACATTATCGATGCAATACCACTGGTTGGATCGCTAGCTGGTCCGGTTCCTGAGCGGCAAAAGCCTGAGGAAGAGATCCTGCTGCAAGCACGCCTCGCCGCCTTTGGCAGCCGGGGGGTCAGCGATACGTACGCTCAGATGTTGGAGGAGATATCGAATCTAAGGCACCTCAAGAACATAGCAAATGGTCGGCGCGGCAAGATCCACGTCACAGAATCTGAGGCTACTAAGAGTCTGTCGCTCGATGAGATCTACCAATTGAAGCGAAAGAAGTGGGACGAAGTCCTGGGCCTACGCGACATGTTGACAAACCAGATTCGTCGCGAGCTGGGCGAGTTGCCGGTCCCGACGTAGTCAGCTAGCTGGCCCGTGGGGCGTACATGATGACGGCGACGCCGACGAGGCAGATGGTGGCGCCGATGAGGTCGTAACGGTCGGGGCGGAACTTGTCGACGACCATGCCCCAGGCGAGGGAGCCGGCGACGAAGATTCCGCCGTAGGCGGCGAGGATGCGGCCAAAGTTCGGGTCGGGTTGAAAGGTGGCGACGAAGCCGTAGAGCCCGAGCGCGATGACTCCGGCCGCGATCCAAAGCAGCCCGCGGTGTTCCCGCCAGCCCTGCCAGACCAGCCAGGCCCCGCCGATCTCGGCGAGAGCGGCGATCACGAAGAGCAGGATCGAGCGGGCCACCGTCATGCGTCGGACCCTATCCTCACCACCTGGCGGTCCTTCTGGTCAGCCTGTCCACAGGAGCAGCTGCCGCCGGCGCAGCCGGTGCTGTGGCGGCGTTTGGTGGCCCACCACCAGGCTAGGCCGGCGAGCAGGGCCAGGGCGACGGCGACGGCGGGCATGAAACGGTTGACCGCAGCCCAGCCGGCACCACCGAGCACCCCGGCGGTGAGCAGCGCCGGCAGCACGCAGCAGGCGGCGCAGGCCGCTCCCGCAAGTCCGGTCATCCCGGAGGGCAGCAGGCGGCGCAGCCAGTTAGCAGGTGTCGGCACAGTTGGTCCTTTCGGCGAGTTCAGCAAACGGCAGGGGACAGCAGGAGCTGCCGGCGCAGGCGACCAGGTCGTCACAGCCGGCGGAGATGGCGGCGCGGAGGGTGTCGCGGATGACGGTGAGGTCGGCCAACTTCTGTTCCACCTCGACGAGCTTTTCTCTGGCTCGTGCCTGGAGGCCGGTATCAGGTTGGCCACTGTGCCGGTGTCGGCCGGCGTCGAGCAGATCGGTGACCTCGTTGAGGGTGAAGCCGAGGCGCTGCGCGGTCTTGATGACGCGCAGCAGCGTGATCGTGTCGGACGGGTAGAGCCGATGTCCGCCAGGTGACCGCTGCGGGGAGTCGAGCAGTCCCCGGCGCTCGTAGTAGCGCAGCGTTTGCAGGTTGACCCCGGCCGCGTCGGCGAGCTGGCCGCTGCGCAGCCCTGACTCGCTCATCGCGAACCTGCCGCTGTTGCGGCACGATTGGCGAGACTGTCGAGAACGTCGACGTGAGCCGCTGCCACCCGGACGTCCAACGTCAGCGCGTCCGGGCCGGATCGGGAGATGTCGAAAGCGAAGAACGAGCAGCAAGACGACTCCCGGGCGGTTAGGTCCCGCGCCGTCTCCTCAACCTGCACGCCTCCGGCGAGCCGCAGCCGCAGAAGCTGCGCCGACAGACGGTCGGCAGCTCGGACCGCGCTGCGGAAGAACTGATCGAACTCCGCGAGCCGCAGCGGCCGTTCGGCTGTCGGCAGGGTGCAGGCATCCGGCACCCAGGAGTCATCGGTTGTGACGAGTCGGTCGCTCATACTCCGACGGTAAGCCTGTACCTAGGTATCAGATGCAAGCCCAAGGTCGGTGAAAGTTTCCAGGCCGTTGCCAGGCCGTCGGAGGTCGGACGAGGCCAACCAGCGATGACCGTCTCGTAGAAGCGCAGTGTCTTGGTGGTGGTGCCGGTTGCCCTGGCGAGTTCTTCGATCCGCATACTCCTGTCGTCGCGCCTTGACCTTCCCCTGCACTGGAAGGTCAAGTCTGGTACGGGTAGAGCCGTGACGGCCAGGTGGTGTGCCTCGTGCCACCTCCGGAGCCGCTTGCTTTGGAAGGGGGCTGCGATGACCACAGAGGCAGATGGTGTCGAGGTCAGGGTGGCTGTTGAGCTTCGTTCCGTGCCGGACTGTCCGAACCTTGGTCCGGCCAGGCAGGAGGTGAGTTCTGCGCTGGCCGACCTCGGCCTGCCGCAGGGGGTGGTCACCGAGGTTGTGGGGGACTATCCCTCGCCGTCGATCCTGGTCAACGGCGTGGACGTGATGGGCGGTGCCGGCGACGAGTCAGCCGCGTGTCGCCTCGATCTGCCCACCGAGAAGCGCATCCGCGCTGCCCTGCGCCAGGCGATGGGCGCCGCATTCAAAACCGCCGTGCCGGAGCCGAGCGTAGAAGTCCACTTGGGTGCCCGCGGCAGCGACGATCTTCCCCGCCGGCACGCCCGGATATAGTCGTGCTCGGCGAACAGCCGCCGCGTACTGCCGATCAGCGTCGCCCTGGTCGTCATGGGCGGGTCCTGCTGACGCTGCGACACCTCAACTTCTTCATGCGGCGAACTCCACGACCAGCCGGGCCAGTTCGGACGGCTGATCCTCCGACACGAAGGTATACGAATCGGCGACCGTGACCAGTCGGGCGTCGGGCAGGGTTGCCGCGAGTCGTTCGAAGAGCCGGGCAGGGAAGATCCGATCGTCCTGCGCGCGGACCAACAACACCGGCTTGCTGAATCCGATCAGCGCCTGGGCGGCGGCCAGCGTGTACCTGTTGTGCACACCAGCGATGAACCGCCTGGCGTCCCTGCGAATCTGCCGGCTGTCGTAGCTTGGCCGTAGGTAGGAGTCCATGATCTTTGCGGGGATGCCGCGCTTGGCCAGCCAGCCGAACGCAGACGGCCGGCGCTGCACCATCGGCAGCCGGAGCAGTCGGCTGGCCAGCCAGACCGCACCGGGCAGCCGGACCAACTCGGGTAGCGAGGTGAACGGCTCGGGCAGGAAATCCTCGAACGCGTCGCACGGTGTGAGCACAACACGGCCGAGCCGCTCCGGATGGTTGGCCATCAGGATCTGGGTGAGTGCGCCGCCGGTGTCGTTGGCGACCACGGTGACGTCAGTCAGGTCAAGCGCGTCGAGGAACTCCGCGATCAGCGTGGCGACTCCGGATGGCGTCAGGTCAGCGTCGGCCGGCATGGGCAGCTGGTGCGCGCCGAGCGGCCAATCCGGCGCGATGCAGCGAAAGCCCGCGTCCGCGATGCCCGGCGCGACTTTGCGCCAGAGGTTGGCGTTGACCAGCAGACCATGCACGAAAACGACGGGCGGGCCGGAGCCGCGCTCGGCGTAGGCGACCCGGCCGCTGGGCAGGGCCACGGTCTTGCCGGTGCCTAGGGCTGCGTCGAGCATGCCGACCTGCCCGGGAATCGATGTCACCTCGGGGCGAACCTTATAGGGGCATCTTCGAGGCAGCGTAGTTCGTTCAGTGCCGCCTGCCGGCCTGTGTCGACAGCTGCGCGAAGCAGGTGTGGGCGTCGCTCGGTACGGCCGATCTTCGCGCTGCCGATGGGTGGGCGGATCTGCAAGGTCGAGGGGTGGGACGCCAGGAGTTGCTCTTCCTCCGCCCTGATGGCTTCGCGGCGCAGCCACGTCTCGGTGGCTCCCGGTGCGCGTCGGGCGAACCATCGCGACATCACCAGGCGTTCGGCGCGGGACGGAGCTGACGCAACCTCATCCGTTCGTCGAGTACGCAGCGCAACGATATGGGTGGCCTTCTGAGCGAGTGCCGTCCGTACCGGGACCGCCTCGCTCAGCCCGGCGTCAACGAACGGTCGCCCGTCGATCTCGATCGGTTCGCCTGCGAGAAGCGGCATTGCGGTCGACGCGCGTAGCGCGGCCTGCAAGCTGGATCGGTCACGGATCTGCCCGTGCAGATCAATGGCCTTACCTGTGAGCGCGTCTGTGGCGATCGGATGGAATTCAACCGCGCTGTCCAGGATCTCCTGGAACCCCATCGGCAAGATCTCGGTGTACACGGTGTGGACAAGGAAACGAGTGTCCACGATCGGCAGCCGGCACAGTGCACGCCTTGGGTTGATGGTCGTCCGCATGATGATCGGATCCCACCAGGCGTGCTTGCTGCTTGCCGCGCGACCGCACAGCAGCCAGGCTGCATTCAGCGCTCCCGCGGAGCTGCCGTAAACGGCGTCGAACAGTGGTAGCAGCCCGAGTTGTTCGACGGCGATTGTCATGCCGCTCGAGTAGGCGCCACGGGAGCTGCCGCCTTCGACCAGTAGTACCAGGCGCGCGTCGTCGCTGCGTTGTCCGGGAATGCTTGCTTGTTGCATTCGGTCACGTAGCAGCTGAAGGACAGTGGCGGTCACGGTTGCACCCTTTCTTGTTGATGCCGATTTGGGGGTGTCGCCATCCTGCCTGCTGGGGGGACGCAGATGCGAATACCTGCCAGGTACTCGTTTCGACGCGTGCCGCCCAGCTATCGTGACGTCTCGTGACAGCTGCGGACGTCGGACACCTGATCCGTCGGCAACGGGGACTGGCTCGGCGCAGCCAGATGGACCTGGCGCACGAGATCGGCATCTCACCCCGCCACCTGAGCTTCGTCGAACTGGGCAAGTCGAAGCCGAGTGTCGGCTTGCTGATGAAGATCGCCGAGCATCTGGACCTGCCGCTGCGCGAGCGCAACGACTGGCTGCTGGCGGCCGGATACGCTCCCCGCTATCCCGAGACGCCGCTCACCGGGCCGGCGCTTTCCCGCATCCGGGCCTCGGTGCAAGCTCTCCTGGACACGCACGACCCGTTCCCCGGCCTCGCAATCGACCGGCAGTGGAATGTGCAACTCAGCAATCGCGCTGCGCGCCGACTGGTTGCCGGCATCCCTGAGGACGTGCGAGGCGTGCCGATCAACATTTTCCGCATGGCCCTGCACCCTGCCGGACTCGCCGGCCGTACCCGAAACTTCCCGCAATGGTCGGCATATTTGCTGCGCCGGCTCGATCGGGCGGTCGTGCGGACCCAAGACCCCCGCCTTGCCGCACTCGCCGACGAGATCGCGACCTGGCCAGCCATCCCAGAACGCCACACCTGGGGCCACCTTTCCTCAGACGAAGCGGACGACCCGGTCCTCTCATGGCGCCTCGAGCTCGGCGGTGAGGAACTATC
The DNA here is from genome assembly GCF_044456245.1 of Micromonospora sp. NPDC051006. Taxonomy (NCBI): domain Bacteria; kingdom Bacillati; phylum Actinomycetota; class Actinomycetes; order Micromonosporales; family Micromonosporaceae; genus Micromonospora; species Micromonospora sp. NPDC051006. Next base: position 77,492 of record NZ_JBITFP010000006.1, on the reverse strand, counting down.
GATGTTCAGCCTCCTGAGCACATTCGGAACCCCGATGGACGTCACCCTGTCGGACCTGTCAATCGAGCTGTTCTTCCCTGCCGACGAGCAAACCGAGACCATCCTGCGCCGCCACTCTTAGGTCGGTTTCGAGGAGAACGCGCTCCAGTCGAGTAGCGTCAGTAGCCCGAGGTCACACATCCGGATCTGTCGCAAGTCGCGCGGTCACGCCGCCGATAATGCGCGATAATCGAAGTCGCTCTGCCGCGTCTGAGGCCGTCACCACCGCTGGCGCGTGTTGGTTCCGCGGCGTCGCCGCCTAGTGGAGCGACAGGGATGAGGACGGGGATTCGACGCCGGAGCCGCGGCCGCTGCCTCGGCAACGCCCGGCTCCCAATTACCAGCGGTCGGACGACTGCGGCTGGGTCGAACACGGCGACGTCGACTCGGCGAATGGTGACCCGGCTACGCACATGACGTCCGGTCCGAACAAGGCGTACGTAGACGCAATCCGGGTTCGGCCACCGATACATCGAAGTTTGTCCCTCCCGGATGCCGGTGGGCCCAGCGAATCGCCGGTTGGGCGGGTGCGGTGCCGGTCAGGGACAACATCAATGCCTGCCACCTTCGAGCTAACCAGTTGGGTGGTTCTGGAACCGATCCCCGCAACCTGGCTATCTGCTCGCGAAAGGCCAACGCCAGGCAGCTCGGTTCGGCCCAAAGTGGACAAAGTGTGGCGTTCTACGAGGCTCAGGTGAAGGCGGCGATGGACTCGGGGCAGAACGTCAGGTACTCCTGCTGTTCTATAGCGGCAACCGGACAGTGCCGACCGGGTTCTGCATGACGGCTCTCGGTACTTACGCGGACGGAAGTCCGGGGGGCGGTTCCTTCGATGTCTTCATCGAGAACACTCTTACAGCGGAACAAAACCTGGGTATGTTCAACGATCCCCAGACAGGTGGGGCGGTCCCGACCGGTGCAGCGTCATGACGTGCGCCCGGATGACGCGAGAGGATGGTTGTGGCTGATCTGGAGATGCTGCGGCGCATGATGCAAGCCCCGGCTGGCCCTGAAACGGCCGTGGACTGGGGGCGACTGACCGGATCTTGGGGGAAGGAGTTTCCTGCCGACTACCGGCAGTTCATGGAGGTGTTTGGTCCCGGTACGATCCAGGACTTTCTGGTGATTGTGCAGCCTGAGCCCAAGGAAGCCGCCTCCGTTGACGCGACGGGCGGGATGGTTCACGAGACGGCCAATGCCGAGATGGCGTGGACGGAGTTCCGCAAGGAGCCCGCGTTGGCCGAGGTCGAGCCGCTGCTGATCGCATGGGGGGTGAGCAGCGGAGCGGACATTCTGTGCTGGGATGCGTCCGGTAATGACCCCGACGACTGGCCGGTTCTGGTGTGGAACCGGGACTTCACGGCATGGCGCCGCTACGACTGCGGGATGGTGGAGTTCCTGCGGCGCGTGTTGGAGGCGGAATTCGGCGGATGTCCGCTGAGCGGTACCAACATTTGGGGTGTTGCGACGGTAAGGTACCTGACCTTGGGTGAGGAGATGCGGTTGTTGAGGGCCGGGCTGGATCCCTGGACAGGCGAGCCGGATCCGTACGCCGGGATGTTTCCCAGGTGACGGTGCATGCCAGTTTCCGATGAGGCAGTGAAGGCTGAATCGGGAACGTGACGGGCTCCTGGCCGGCGCGCTGGTGTTAGCACACCATTTAGGGAATCACCCACTGTCTGGATCGCGAAACACATGCCGGCGCCCCAGCAGACTACGATTAGGCAAAGGCGGCAGGGCAGGTGCGGATGGGGATCGAACCAACCGAGGCGCCAGGGCCTGTGCAACGCACTCTCGTAGCGCGATTTCCTCGCCATAGAGGAGTCAAGCAAGAGGCGTCGAGCAGCGACGAACTGACATGCCGCCGACCGTGCATCATCAAGGCGTCACCGAGGAGCGCACAAACGGCTCTGTCTCGCGTCCATATGACAGAGCCTCAATTCAGCAGGCGCTGGGCCCAGTAGACCTGGCCGTCCGGTCCGACGCTTATCAAGGCGACCAGCAGGTCGCTGACCGCAGCCGGAGCGGTGGCGACGGCCTGCTCGGGTGGCGTTTCCGGACGCTGCGGGTGCAGCACGAGGACGAAGGTCACCGGTGACGCGTCGACCGAGGACACCGTGACGGCACTACCGGCGGCCCAGAACGACCCGTCGACCTCGCGCGCACCGATGCCCTGTAGCCAGCGATAGCGCTCCTCGGCACGGTCCAGGGCCCCGTCCGAGCCGGCTCCGACATCGTCCGGCCGCGACGACGTCACGGTGATGAAGCCAGGCATACGGTGGGTGCGCTTGTCCAGCACGACGATCCGGAACGAGCCGCCAACCTTTGGATCGGGGGGACGCTCCCAGGCCACTCGGCCGAGGAAGATCTGGTCGCCATCGCCGGCCTGCTCCACGTCTCTCGGGCTGAACGCGGCGTCCGCGGTGGTCTGGTCGACCAGCTCCAGAGTCGCGGTCGCGGCCAACACCTCCGGCCCGTACGGCGGCAGATTGCGCCACCACCGCCAGCCGGCCAGACCGCCTACCCCGACGAGCAACACCACCACGCCGATGATCAACCCTGCCCGTTGCCTCATCCGTGGCAGTACAGCACATCACCACCATCGATCGGTGCGTCCGCAGGCTCGCGCTGTCACAGTGCAGCCACTTGCGAACTACCCAGATGGAAGCCGTCACGCCCCGTGGCCCCCCGTGCCTGCCAGCGTCCGGAACTGCCGATGAGCGGATACCTGATCTTGGTTCCAGTATCGGTGTGCCATGACTGAGGTGGCGCCCTGTTGCGTGGAGCCGAGACCCGCGCGGGCTGATACCGCCCCGGGCTGATCGTGTGGCAATCACCAGAACTCGTATACCCGCTCGCGTTCTTCGATTTGCATCTACGCCACCGGGGACACCTGCTGGACGGCCCGAACCCGGCATTCCCGGAAGTGCAATTCATTCCCTGACACGCCGTCGACCGGCTCGAATGACGCCGCCCGCAGCAGCCAATACCGCCGACACCGCAACCCGTTGCGGTGTCGCCGCCCTCGTGGATGATCCCGCAGCACCCCGCCGACCCGGCGCGGTGAGCTGCCCGCACTGGTGTGGGCACCGGCGGCGCGGGGGCGATGCCTGATGACGGAAGCCCCGCGTGTGGGGACGACCTGGATGTGCTGGGTGGGCAGGGACAGCCGAGCGAAGGCCCCGGGCGTGAAGGCCGGCATGCCCGGCGGTCCTCGCTCAGATCGGCCGATCGGAGCCTGTGGTATCCGACACTGGCCATCGCGTAGAAGGCGCCCCGCGGGCTCGGGCAGGTACCTTTGTCCGGTGTTTTCGCCTCAGGGTCCGTCTCTGCGTGAACTCTGCATCCAGGCGATGTCCTCGGTCGAGCGCGGCTATGACCTGCTAGCTCCGAAGTTTGACCACACGCCCTTTCGCACGCCGGATAGCTATCTCGGCGCGACCGCCGACGCGCTGTCCAAACTCGGGCCGTTCGAGCAAGGGCTGGACGTGTGCTGCGGTACCGGCGCGGGCATGGTGGTTCTCAGGTCTGTCTGCCAAGGAGGCATGACGGGCGTGGACTTCAGCGCTGGCATGCTCGCGCAGGCGCGCAGCGCTCACCCGGACGCCACGTGGGTCCGGGCCGACGCTCGGGCCCTGCCATTCACTGAGTACTTCGACCTCGCCGTCAGCTTCGGAGCGCTCGGGCACTTCCTGCCCACCGACCGACCGGCGCTCTTCGAGGGGGTGTACCGCGCGCTGCGGCCCGGCGGGCTCTTCGCCTTGCCGATCGGCGCACCGCCGCCCCCGGCCTCGGTCTCGCACTTGGCCACGCTCGGATTCGACCTGGCTATGCGGGTACGCAATGCCCTGTGGCGACCGCCGTTCGTCATGTACTACCGCACCAGCCCGCTGCCCGCAGTCCGCGAAGACCTGACAGCGGCTGGCTTTACCGTGACGGCCGTCGCCTTGACCGTCCTGGGCCGGCGCCGGGACGGCAGCTCACGGTGCACGCTGATCCTCGCGCGTAAGCCGGCAGACCTCACGGATGCCCACTCGCGGACCATGTAGCCGCCTGTGGTCCGGGATGCGTCACGTCCACCTAACCGACGGCCGTCCGGATCAACAGACAGCCGTCCATCTCGATGAAGCGGGTGCGTGAGCGCGCTTTCCAATCGGGCGATGCGGCTTCGTTAGTCAGCGCTGGTGCCAACCATGGCACTGGGCTGGCAGCTCACGATCGGTCGGCGGTCCGCGGTCCGCGGCGTGGTGCCGGGTCGGGGGAAGCAGATTGGAGCAGCCAGGTGCCCTGAACGGCCTTGAACTGCGTCCAACGGCATCGGACTGGACTCAACCGCAACCATCCCTGCCTGCGGCTGTAGGTTCCCGCAGGTCAGAGTCGGTGCAGCGCCCTGTTCACACGGGCTGCGCAACGAATTTGACCAGACGGCAACTGCGGTCTATCTGGCCTGGTGGGGGAGTGGGAGTGCGAGCAGGTCAGGGCCGTGACCACTGATGCCGCAGTTGGGCCTTACGTTGGGAGCAGACTGGGTGCAGGTTTGGCTATCTCCGCCGCTTCGGACACAAGTTGAACGTCGGGCCTGGCGCTGCAAGACCGGTGCGGATTTCGTGTGGGCGAGTTGCGAACCACGGCGCTGTGAGGTCCAGTGCTGTTCCGCTAGCCGTCGGATGGCAAGCTCGTGTCTCGTGATCGATGATGTCGCTAGTGACTATCTGCAGGGCCAGCTCGGGTCGATACGTCAGGCGGTGATCTGGAGGCTCGGTGGGGACGCCGTGAGAGATCCGGATCTCGTGGAGGTTCGCCCGTGAGGGCGGTGATCGTCGCGGCCGCGGTCGCGTTCATCATCTCCTTGTTCGGCACGCCGGTGGCGATTCGCGTCTTCACCGCGCTCAAGGCCGGGCAGCCGATCCGATCCATCGGGCTCGCCAGCAACCAGGGCAAGAAGGGCACGCCCACGATGGGCGGCGTCGTGTTCATCGTGGCGACCGTGCTCGCGTACGTGGCCGGGCATATCGCCCTGACCACCCTGCCTGAGCGGCAGATCGCGCAGGAGGGGCCGACCATGACGGCCCTGGTGCTGCTCGGGCTGTTCGTCTTCTGCGGCGCGGTCGGCTTCTTCGACGACTTCCTCAAGGTTCGCCGGCGCAACTCCGACGGACTGTCCGCCAAAGGCAAGCTGCTCGGCCAGGCGATCGTCGGCGGCGGATTCGGCGTCGCCGCGCTCTACGTGCCGAGCACCGGCGGCCAGACCGTGGCCAGCGAGCACATCTCGCTCATCCGCGACATCAGCTGGCTGAACGTCGGCAAGGTCGGCGCGGTGATCGTGATCGTCTTCGTGATCATGGCGATGTCGAACGGCGTGAACCTCACCGACGGCCTCGACGGCCTGGCCACCGGCGCGTCGATCCTGGTGCTCGGCGCGTACGCGCTGATCGGCTTCTGGCAATACCGGCACTGGTGCGCCGACGACGCGTACGACCGCGTGAACGAGTACTGCTACCAGGTCCGGGATCCCCTGGAGATCGCCATGATCGCGGCGGCGGCGGCCGGGGCCTGCGTGGGTTTCCTGTGGTGGAACACGTCCCCGGCGCGGATCTTCATGGGTGACGTGGGCTCGCTCGGGCTCGGCGCCCTGATCGGCGGGCTCGCGGTGGCAACCCGCACGACGCTGCTCTCGGTCATGATCGGCGGGCTCTTCGTCATCATCACGACGACCTGGGTGATCCAGATCGTCTCGTTCCGGACCACCGGTAGACGTGTCTTCCGGATGGTGCCGTTGCACCACCACTTCGAGTTGGCCGGCTGGAGCGAGGTCAATATCGTGGTCCGCTTCTGGATCGTGGCCGGTGTCTGCGTGGCGGTCGGCCTGGGCCTGTTCTACTCGGATTTCTTGGCGGTCGTTGGATAAAAGCCACGCGACCTCTTCGGCGGACCCAAAGATGCCAGCGTTCGTAGCTTCCGGTGTCGAGTGGGCGACGTCCGTACATGCCGAGATGGGGATGCCTATCCGCCAAGCCGGCCTCGCTCCACACTCACGCGGGGTGCCGTGACGAACGATCGTCAGATTGCCAGCCGGCGGGCGATGGCAGGGATCACGATTGCGGCGGCGATCAGGTGTGCGAGCACGAGCGTGCACTCGGTGGCGAGATTGGCGTCGACCAGGAACGGTGGTACGAGCGACAGCGCGGTGAGTGCCACTGCGGTGCGGAGCCAGGTGCGTGCCGGCTGGGACGCCCAACGGCGGATCGCCAAGGCGATAAGGATGCCCACAACGCCGAGGGTGAACGTGAGCTGCGTGAACCCGACCAGCGGAATCGACTCGCCGCCTTCGGGTAGCTCGAAATCGACACCGACGGCCATGGCGATGGCCACGACGGCCGTCACGGCGACGGCGGCGGCAGCCGCTGCGGCCAGGCCTGGCAGGAACAGCCGGCTGCGCTGCTGGCTGTGGGTGCTGAGCTGAACGTCGGGGCCGGTGAAGGTCATGAGCATCCTTCCCATCTGTCGGTATCTCTCGGTGCCGGCTTAGGCGTGGCTGGGCCGGATGTTGTGGTTGAGGTGGAAGATGTTCTGCGGATCCCAGACGGTCTTGAGGGCGGTCAGCCTGGCGAGCTTGGCGGCCGGGTATGCACGGCGTAGCCCGCGTTGCCCTTCGTCGGCGGCGAGCGAGTTGACGTAGACGCCGTCGGCGTACGGGTCGAGCGCGGCTCCGGCAGTGCGAGCCGCTGCCATCCGGAGGTCGTCTTCGGATGGCTCGGTCCAGCGGGAGCCGGCGCTGTACTCGAACGTGGTGCCGCGGTGGCTGAACGCAGCGTCGGCGTCCGCGACGTCGGCGATGGCGCCGCCGTGCGCCTGCAGGCCGACGCCGGGCAGGTCAGTGCCGGCGTGCAGGTCCGACGCGCCGCGCAGCAGGAACGCCTCTATCGCGGCGGTGGGGAACTGCCGCAGGTAGTGCGCGCTGGAGTACCGGCGGTAGGCGTGGCCGCCGGTGGTGTCGTCGCGTTGCTGGAGTTCGAGGTACGACTGCGTGTTGACCCGCTCGGCGACGGGGCGCCCGAGCGCGCGCATCGCCGGCAGCAACCGGCGACCCTGTGCCGGGTCGCCGACCCAAACGAAGCCGACGGTGGCGGTCGGGCCGATGGCCGTGCTGCGGACATCGGCGGTGAAGGTCGCCTGCCGCGGTGCGACGGCGTTCAGGTCCCGCCAGCCTTCGAGCACCGGCACGGCGTCCTCGGCGCGGAAGTCGAACTCGGCGACCAGGGTCTGCGTTCCGGTGCGATGCAGTTGGAAGTCGAAGGCGGTGACGATGCCGAAGTTGCCGCCCCCGCCGCGCAGGCCCCAGTAGAGGTCGGGGTTCTCGGTTCGGCTCGCGGTCACAACCTCGCCGTCGGCGGTGACGAGCGTGTAGGAAACGACGTTGTCGCAGGCCAACCCGTGTTGGCGGGCGAGCCAGCCCATGCCGCCGCCAAGGGTCAGGCCGCCGACCCCGGTGTGCGAGACGTTACCCGCGGTCGTGGCGAGGCCGTAAGGCTGCGAGGCCCGGTCGAGCGCGCCGAGCAGCGCGCCGCCCTGGACCCGGGCGCGCCGCCGGATCGGGTCGACCCGAACGCCGTTCAACGGGGTCAGGTCGATCATCAGGCCGTCCGCGGGGACGGCGAGGCCGGCCCCGTTGTGCCCGCCGCAGCGCACCCCGATCTCCAGGTCGAGCTCGCGGGCCAGGCGCACCGCGCTCACCACGTCGGTGACACTCGCGGCCCGCACGATCATCCGCGGGCGGCGGTCGATCATGGCGTTCCAGACGGTGCGGGCCGCGTCGTAACCCGGGTCGCCCGGGATGAGGAGGCGGCCGTCGAAGCGAGCGCTAGTCACTGTCGTCATACGTCTGATCCTGACGGAAATCGGTACACCCGGTAAGGTCCGATTGCATGGGCCGAACCAGGACCAATTCAAGCACGGCAGAGGACCTGCTCATCGATGTCGACCGGTCCGCGGCCGAACCGCTGCACCGGCAGATCGCCGCCTCGATCCGGGGCAGCATTCGGGCCGGCCGGTTGCGTCTCGGGACGTCCCTGCCACCCACCCGCACCATCGCAGCCGATCTGGGAGTGTCGCGCGGCGTCGTGGTCGAGGCCTACCAGCAACTCGTCGCCGAGGGCTACCTCACCAGTCGGGCTGGCGGCTACACCCAGGTTGCGGTCGAGCCGGTTCCGCCGCCAGCGGATCGCCGCGCCAGGGATCGGCCGGCGGCCCGGATCGACTTCGGGTATGGCCGCACCGACGTGTCGTCGTTCCCCCGGGCCGCCTGGCTGCGTTCGGTGCGCACGGTCCTCACCACCACGCCGAACGAGCGCTTCGCCTACCTCGACGGGCGTGGCGTGCCAGAACTGCATGCGGCCCTGACCGACTACCTCAACCGGGTCCGCGGCACGTCGGCCCGCCCGGAGAACGTCGTGATCTGCAGCGGCTACGGCCAGGGCGTCGCGCTGCTGATCCAGGTGCTCGCGGCGCGCGGCGCCCGCCGGCTGGCCGTCGAGGACCCATCCGCGGACGACGACGCCCGCCTCGTCGCGGCCGCCGCCGGCCTGGAGGTGATCGGCGTCCCGGTCGGGCCGGACGGCATTCTCGTCGAGAAGCTCGAACAGACCGACGCGGAGGCCGTCGTCCTGACGCCCTCGCACCAGTGGCCCACCGGCGGGGTCCTGTCGGCCTGCGCGCGGGCGCGGGTGATCGGCTGGGCGCAGCGTCGACGTGCCGTGGTGATCGAGGACGACTACGACGCGGAGTACCGCTACGACCGCTCGCCCGTCGGCGCCATGCAGGGGTTGGCGCCCGACACCGTCGTGTACTGCGGCACCGCGAGCAAGACCCTGGCGCCAGGGCTGCGCCTCGGCTGGCTGCTGGCGCCGTCACACCTGGTCGACGAAATCGCGGCGGCCAAGGTTCTGGCCGACCGCGGCTCTCCCGTCATCGACCAACTGACCTTCGCCGACTTCCTCACCCGCGGCGAGTTCGACCGGCACCTGCGGCGCATGCGCCCGGTCTACCGCCGCCGCCGCGACGCACTCCTGGCCGCGCTGCGCACACGGCTGCCCGAACTGGAGCCGGTCGGTGTCGCGGCGGGCCAACACGTCGTAACCTGGCTCCCGCACGACCTCGACGAGGCCGCGGTCGTGGCTGCCGCCGCCCGCCAGGGACTCGTCGTGCAAGGCGTCTCCCGGTACCGCCTCAGCCCCGCCCGACCCGGCGGGCTGATCTTCGGCTACGCCACCCTCACCGAACGCGCCATCACAGAAGGAGTGCAAGCCCTTGCCGACGCGGTCGCAGAGGTCCGTGCACCAATCTGCCGCTGATCAGGCGGCGTTGGCGGATCGACCTGCAGGACGCGCGCGGCTTTGTCGTTGTGAGTGCGCAAGGGCGGCGGAGGGTGTTCCACCCGGATCGTTACGGCGAGACGTTAGAGACCGATGGTGGTAGCCCGTAGATGCCGGTTGCAGCCATGGGGGCGTCGTTGACGGCGCTCGGGTCGATGCTCCAGCGACTGCCCATCGCCATCGCGTCCGATTCGAACGGTGTCGTGTCGTACCAGGCTGTCCACTCATCGTCCGACCAGTGCTCCCACCCTGGCGGCGCAGAAACTCCATCGCATCCATGCCGTCCGGGACTGGTACAGCTCGACGTGAAGGGCATAAGCGGCGAAGGTGCCCTCGATGAGGGCGACGTCGGCGGGATCGTCCTCGACCAGCAGCACCCGTAACGGCGTGGTTCGGCTGCGATCGGCGCTTCCGGCGTCGTCCACAGGTGAAGGCTGCTGCCTCTTCCGGGCGCCCGGGAAGCGCCTCGCGTGCCGCGCCGGGGGGCCGGGAGCCTGTGCCGGCCAGGCCAGACTTGCGCATCAGGTAAAGCGGGCCGGCATCGCGTCGGTGTTGTTCGGGCTGACGCGGAACCCGCTCCACATGTCGGCCGAACACTGGCGAGCTATCTAGGGGATATGCGTGCTTCCTGCCTTGTTGTTCCGGATAACGTGACTATGCCCGGTTCGGATTTGCGCCGTGCTGCGCGGCGGCGGCGTGCGGGCGGGTGTGCTGTGGTGAAAGGGGTGGGTGCGGTGGGCGTCGCGCAGGCAGCGGCCGTGCCAGGAGTGCGCGCGTCGCAGTTGCTGCTTGGTGGCGACGTCGCGGACGTGGTGAATATGTTCCGCGGGGAGGTGAACCTGCCGGTTGACCTGCTCTCGCTGACCGGCCGCGGCGGCTTGGACGTCACCGTGACCGCTTTCTACGGCAGCGGCGTGCACGAGTCCGTCGAACGTTCTAACCTCACTGTGCCCACGGGCGTGCTCGGCGTGGGTTGGTCGCTGCCGTATGAGCGGATCGTTGTGGAGTCGCAGACCAGCGGCACGACGGTCGACGACGTGTACTACTTGATCAGCGGTGGTGCGGCCCGACGGCTCGTGCCGGTGGGCGTCGATGGGCGGGCGCGGCTGTTCCAGCTTCTCGACCAGCCATTCTGGCAGATCACCTATCACCCCGACCCGATATCGCCGGAGTCGGAGTGCTGGAGTGTCGTGCGGGAAGACGGCAGCACCTACACCTATGGGCTCAGCGCTATTCAGCGCGGGGTCAGGTGGGGCAACTGGATCGGCCCGTCCACCCTCGCGGGCGGTGTGAGCTTTCCCGTGGCGTGGAATTTGCTGCGCATCCGCTCACTCGCGGGCGACATCGTGTCGTTCGCGTACGAGGTCGACGACGTGCTGATCGGGCCCACCGTCCAGGCGCGGTCCACCCGCTCATGCCGCCTACGCCAGATCACCGACGTGTTCGGGCAGACTGTCGAGTTCTGCTACCTGCCGAAGGAACCGTGCGAGACACCACCCGCGCACGTTCCGCCGCCCGGAGCGGGCAACGCCTACCAGTTCCACGTAGAAGACCACTACCTCGACCGGGTCGTCGTCCGTGACACTGCTGGTGGCACCATCCTGACCACCTGGTTGCGCTACGTGTTGCGCAACGTGTCCCGGCACCCAAACGACAACCAGTACCTGAAGCGGTACCTGGTCGCGGTCGGGCAGGAGGTAGCCGGCGGTGGGGTCCTGCCCGAGTTGGAGTTCGACTACCACGGCCCCGACAACCCGAATCCAGGGGCGTTGCAGACCGCGCGCACGCCCCTGGGCGGGCGGTCCACCTACGAGTACCGCGCCGAGGAGTTACCCAACACCGCGCTGCGGGTCGCGATCACGCGCCCCGCAGCCGGCGGCACACCCCGGATTTGGCACGGGCCGGGTTACACGGTGGTGACCTGGCAGAACAGCGATACGGGTCAGGTCACGACCGACGTGTACTCGTGGAACGGTAGTTGGGTCGGCCAGCAGGAGACGCGTGGCTGGGCGGCGTCGCCGGGGACTCTGCGGGTGCTTACCACCGACGGTTTCTTCGCGATCTGGTACCGGGATGCACGCAGTGCCGAGTATCGGGTGCATCTGATTCGCGCGGAGCAGTTCCGCTTCGGCGAGTGGGGACGGGACACGTACCCGATCACGCTCGACCGCCCGATGACCGAGCCGGAGGTGAGCCTCGGCGGCGGTTTCGTCGCCGTCGCGGACGCCGCGGCGGGACAGTTGAAGATTGTCAGCTGGGACCTGGTCGAACGGCGCTGGGTGGAGCACGGCTTCGAACTGGGCGCGGTGATGCGCGTCGCGCTGGCCGCCGGTCCGAATCACTGCGTCGTGGCCATCTACACGGGCTCGAGCCGGACGTTGAGCGTCATGATCTATCACGGCGACGACGAGGGGCGTTGGCGTCGCGCGGACACCGTCAGCGAGACCGTCGACGTCGATTGGTCGGCCACCCGCAGCGACGGTCTCCTCGCCACGGGCGCGTCGTTCGCCGTGCTCGGCTTCGTCGCCGCCCTGGACCGGACCAGCGGGACCGTCCGATACGCCACCCGGCTGCTCACCTGGTCCACCGCGTACCGGTTCGGGCAGGTGTTGAAGGCCGACGGCAGTCAACCGCTGGACGCCCTCAACCCGGTGGGCTACGCGGCGGTCAACGGGTCAACGGCGGCCAACGGCGAGCACCTCTTCCGCTTCGACGGCTCCCGCTGGCAGCAGGTGACCGCCGTCCGGCCTACCGTCGGTCCGCGATACAGCTACCGATACGCCGCCGACATCGCGTATGCCATCACCGCCCCAAACGCCGGCCCGTGGTCGGCCGAGCTGTTCGAGTACGACCCCTATCGCAATACCTGGGCCACACCGACCAGGGTCACCGGCAGTAGTCCGGGGCTGCCGACGCTTGCCGAGGGCTACCGCACGGTGGGCCGCGAGCTGCTGTGGCGTACTCCCGAAGGCGCGTGGCTCACGGTTTACACCCTGCCGGCCGAGGCGGACCTGACCACACTGACGAACGCCGCCCCGAGCTACCTGACCTATCAGGAACGCAGTGGCGCAACGCACCTGGTGACGCTCGTCGACGCGGCGGTGCGGGATTCGGTCACGCTGCCCGGCGAGCGGGTGGTGGTTCCCGATCCGCAGCCCGGGCAGATCCTCACCGGACCGGACACGATTGTCACCTACCGTGGCCCCGACTTCGACGGGGCCACCAGCCTCGCTCTGTACCGGGTCGTCGGTGGGCGAACCGCCACCCGGCTGGTGGCCTACCCGGTAGTCCGCGTCGGCACCGACAGCGGATACCAGACCCAGCACACGACGCTCGGCTACGACCTCGGCACCGCCACCTACGACCCGTACGGACTGGTCACCCAGTTTGTGACCGTCCGTGCCACGCCCGGCGATGGCGGTGAAGGCTGCGTCGAGCGGGTGTTCTTCAACGGGCTCAGTCCCCGCGTGCCGGGCGTGGTCTACCCGGTCTCCGACGAGTACAGCAACGCTCGGGCGTACTTCAGCGCTCTCAACGGGCAGCTGTACCGCACCCGCGGCTTCGACGCCGACGGCCGTCAGGTCAGCGAGAGTGTCACCTTTCCCTATACCTGGCCCGGGCGGGACACCGACCGGCGTATCGCCGGCGCCTACACCCGGGTGCGCAAGCAGACGCAGGCGCTGTCGGGGGAGCTGTTCACGTCGGACGTGGACGGCACCGACCTCTCCCGGGAGGCGATGCCCCGAGCCCTGAGCGCGGCGTTCGCCGCGCACGGGCTGCCGCTGGCCGAACCGGTGACCGTTGCCGAGGACCGGCCCGGCCCACGCTGGCGTCTCACCGATGCCGCCGGCGCCGAATACCAGGTGCACGCGGACGGGACACGGCTCACGGTGTATGGGTGGCTGACCGACACCACCGAGTACGAGTACAACGAGCACGGGCAGTTGTGCCGCGAGCTCGGCGAGAACATCGACGACCAGGGGGTGCGGCGGCGGCTGCGCGGCGATACCGTGTACGCCTGGCAGACCTACCCGGGCCTGCGCGAGCGCAACTGCCTCGTCCCCATTAGCCAGGTGACCGCCGTCGACGTCACGGCGGACGTGGTCACCGCCAGCGAGGTCACCACCTACTCCGAGGCGTGGGGTCCCTGGGCAGCGGCACGCAGCTACCAGTGGCTGGGCGTAAACGAGCCGACCTTCCCAGGATGGGCGTCCGAGGCGGATCCCGGGCCGGGCTGGCTGTGTGCCCGACAAGTCGTCGACGTCACCGAACGGGCCCAGCCCTTGACGGCGCTCGACGCCAGCGGCCACATCGCCGCGGCCATCTACGACCGCGAGCACCGTTTCGGGGTCGCCACGACAGCGAACGCGGACCCTCGCGCGGGCGAAGCATGCTGGTACGGCTTTGAGGAGTACGAGGACGACAGTGGTTGGACCCTCGTTCCCGCCGACGCGGACCCGGGCGACTACATCACGGAGGGACCGGCGCATTCCGGATCTCGACGCCTCGCCGTACCCGGTGACCCTGACTGCGCCATCGGTATCACCAACGAGTTCACCCCGGCCCGCGGTGATCGGCCCTACCAGCTGACGTGTTGGGTCTGCACCCAGCCGGGATTTGTCAGCGATCCGGACCTTTCGGCCTGGCGGACGGTCGTCCGCGACGAGCAGGGCGATACGGCCGAGGTCGTGGTGCCCATCCCCGCGACCGACGGCCGGTGGCGCTGGCTGCACCAGTTGATCGACTCACGGGAACTCGGCCTGGGAGCGATCGCGTCGGTGGCGCCGACGCTGACGAGCCGGCAGGACCGGCGGTGGCTCCTCGTCGACGACATCGCCTTCGCGCCGGTGTCGGCCAGCCTGCGCGCCTCGGTGTACTCCCCGGACGGTCAGGAACTTCGCGCCACCGTGGACATGTTGGGCGGCACCCGCCGCGTCGGCTACGACCTGTTGAGCCGGCCGGTGGTGGACGTCGGCCTCGACGAGCAGCCATTGTCCGTCACCGTCGAGCACTTCTGGCGGTGCCGTCAGGGCACCTTCGACCCTACTCGGCCGAACGCGACCCTGGCCGCGGCGTTGCGCGGGTCCGGCAGCTTCACCGACTTCCGGCAGGGCGAGCAGTGGCGAACGCACTGGTGCGCGGACGCGGGCTGGAAGCAGCAGCCCGGCCTGCTGTGTCATGACGGGGACGACACCGCCCGGCTCACGCTCGCCGAGACACCCAAGGGCAGCTACCTGCTACGTCTTGCCCTGGCCGCCAACCCGCCCGCGCGGCAGGCGCTGCGCGTGGCCGCGGGGCAGTGGTGTATCCGCTGGTCCGACGGCTGCTGGACCCTGCGTCAGGCAACGGACGAGCCGGTGGTCTCGGCGGCGGGCGCCGCTGGCACAGACTTGCTGCTCATCGTGTGGCCGCACCGCCTGCTGTGGTACGTCGACGGCGACCTCGTGCTGCAGCACGTCGACTCCGGCGGTTTCGCCGGGCCGGTGGCCTTCGCCACCGACGGCCCGCTGGCGCTGCGCTGGATCGCGTTCGGCGCCGATCCGGTCGTCGCGATCACCTTCAGTGACAACGCCGGACGGCCCCGACAGCTGCACCGCGTCGACGATACCCGGGTGCGGGCGTCAGCTAGCGGCTACGACGCCGCCGGCCGACCGGCGGTCGCCACCAAAGCCGTAGAGGTAACCGGCGAACCAATCGGCTACCGACCTGATTTGACCACCGAACTGGATCCCGATAGTGGGGCCATGGGCGTCTGCGAGCTGACCCGCGCCTACCCTGCCGACGACGGATACCCGTTCTCCCGGACCCTCTTCGAATCTTCGCCGCTGGGGCGCCCCGTCGAGTCCGGACGGCCGGGACGAGCCTTCGCCGTCGTCGAGTCGACCCCGGTCGGTCAGCGGCACACCGCGCGGACCGACTATCGGGTCAATACGCGTCAGCCGCTCCTGACGAACCTGCCCGCGGGCCAGTATCCCCTGGAGGTCAGCACCGACCCCGACGGCCGGGTGACGCGGATTTGGCGCGACCGGCTGAACCGGGTCGTCGCCGCCGCGCAGGGCGACCTGGCCGGCGAGCCGGGAGCCTTCACGCTGGTGCGTAACTACTACGACGCCTACGGCAACCTCGTGCGGCGGGACCAGCCGAACCTCACCGACACCACGGTGCCCGACCGCGAGCGGTTCACCGAGCGGACCGAGTACGACTTCGTCGGCAATCCCGTGTCCATCACGGCGCCTGACCTCGAGGGCAGCGTTGAGCACGTCTATGACACGCTCGGGCGGCTGCGGTTCAGCCAGGGCCCGCAGGCCGCAACCGACGGCTACCTCTGCTACCGGCGGTACGACGCGCTGAGCCGCCTGACGGAGCAGGGCACCTGCGACACGGCGTGGAACCGAGACGAGCTGCAGAGCCACGCCGACGACGCCGCCTGGCTGCCGGCCGCCGGCATCTGGCTGACCCGGTTCCGCTACGACGGCGACGGAACCGATCCGCTGGTCTACGGCCGGCTGTGGCAGACCCTAACCGGCCCGGCAGTTGATGACGACACGCCGCTAACCCGCAGCACCTACGCCTACGACCGGCGAGGCCTGGTCACCTCACGGACAACCCGCGTGAGCGCCTACAACGACAGCGAACCACACACCCTCGCGTTTGAACATGACACGACCGGAGCGCTCACCGCCATCACCTACGATGCGCAACTCGACGCGGATGCCTTCACTGCCCGCCTCACCGCGGACGGTTTCACCGACCTCGTCAATGTCGCTGGCGAGCACCGCGGCTCTCGCACCGAGCTGGCGAGATTCCGCTACACCCCCGACGGGGCTCTGGCCACTGAGATGCTCGCGCCCGGCGGCTCGGCAGAGCTGACCCGCACCTACCGCTACGCACCGCCTGGATGGTTGGCCAGCGTCGAGGACCGCTACCTGACTGAGACCACCGACTACACAAGCGGCGGGTACGACGGTGGCGGCTACCACGACGGCCGCGCAACCCGCCTCGCAACCCGCTTCACCGGTGTGAACCAGGACGGCTTCCTGCCCGACGTCACCGTTCGATACCGCTACGATCCCTTGGGCAGGCTCGCTGTGGCCGAGTGCAGCGCCGGACCGGCGTTCGGAATGAGCGGGCTGACCTACGACGCGAACGGCAACGTGACCGCCCGCGTCGACGCGGGCCGATCCCAGCGCCTCTGCTACCAGGATGGCACGAACCGGTTGCGCACCGCGGAGGCCGGGGATCAGGGCCCGTTCGGCTACGACCGGGATGGGAACGTCACCGCCGCGCCGCTCATTGACGTGCCGGAGCTGCGCTACGACCCGTGCTCGAGGCTGCCCACCGGCCTGACCGGCGCCGCCGGGCAACTCGACCTCACCCGCGGCGCCGACGGTACCCTGCTCCTGCGCAAAGGCTCCGACGCGCGCCTGCTCTCCGTACCGGGCGCCGGCGCGGCACCGCTGGCGCTGCACCACACCGATGGCTCCGGCGCCCACCGCGTCGGCTACCTGATCCCCGGCCCCGGCGGATCCGTCGGGGTCTGGTCGCCGCAGGGCATCACGTACGTGCTGCGGGGGCGCCTCGGCTCCACCCGAGCCCTCTACGACGGCAGTGGGCTCATCGGCGCGTTCAACTACCTGCCCAACGGCGGATTTCTCGGCACTCCCGTGGACCGGGGCGCCAGCGCCGTTTATCCGTACCTGTTCGCCGGTGCCGAACGTGACCCGGGCAGTGGCCTCTACCTTTTCCCGCAGCGCCTCTACGACCCGGACACCGGGCGTTTCCTCAGCGTCGACCCCGCCGGACAGTACCCGAGCCCCTACCTGTACGCCGGCGGAGACCCGATCAACGGGTTCGATCCCAGCGGCGGGTTCGCCTTCTCCTGGCCCGCGTTCGGTGCGGTCCTCGGCGGGGTCGCCGCCGCTATCGGCGGGATCGCGCTGACAGTGCTGACCGCTGGCGCTGCCTGGCCGGTCATGGTCGGCGCGACCCTGGCCGGCGGCCTGCTCATCGGCGGTGGACTCGCCAGCGCCGCCTACGGACTGGGCCACGCGAACGCGGAAGGACCGGCGTTCGACAAGACCGAATGGGGCATCTCGGTGGGCCTGGGAGCCGCGTTCGGCCTCGCCGCCGCGGGACTCGGATTCGCCTCGGCGGCCGTCACTACCAGCGTGGTCGCGTCGCTCGGCATCGAAACGTTCATCGGCGCAGGGCTCGGCGCACTCGACGGATTCATCAGCAACGGCGTCCTCAACCAGCAGCAGGGCCGGGACTTCGACGCCGGAGCCGGACTCGCGGCCGGGCTGGGCGCGCTGGGCGGAGCCATCGCCGGCGGCATCGGAGGAGGTCTGGGCCGCGGCCCAATGCTGCGTACGAACCTGACGCTGAGGGCCGGCCGTCAGGCACAGACCGCCGGTCAGGCCAGCAGGGCCTACGTGATCACCTACGACCAGGGCAGCATCTGGCACGCGCAGATCGGCACGCGCGCCCAAGGGGCCGCCACCACCCGGGTGACCGACCTGCAGGCCAACCTGCGCAACGTCAAGGAGACCTTCCGCGGCGGGCAGGAAACCAACGTCGTCACGCGCGAGATGAACTGGGTGCCGGCGAGCAGCAACGAGGTCATCCCGCGGTACGTGCGCGGGATCGACCTACCGGCGGAGAACGTGGCAGCGGCCGAGCGGTTCGCCCAGCGCAGCGCCGAGGCGGACCCCGGCAGGTTCTCCGTGTTCACCAACAACTGCACCACCTACGCCGCCGACGTGCTGCGGGCCGCCGACATCCATCCACCGATGTGGGTCCGTTCCCCCAGCGGCCTGCGGTTGTGGGCTGTGACCATCGGACAGCGACTTTGACACCGTGCAACTCGACGAGAGGAATTGGCATGGCGGCCGACCCGTCACCGGTGCCGATCGGCACCATCACCGCCTTCGCCGGCAGGCTCGACATTCCTTGGCTCAGGTCACAGGGCTGGCTGTACTGCGACGGCGCCGAACTGACCGAGGCGGACTATCCCGCCCTGCACGCCGCGATCGGCGGCAACTACGGCAGCGGTAACGGCACCTTCCGGGTGCCGGACCTGCGCGGACGGTTCGGCCGAGGCGTCGACCTCGGTGCCGGCCGTGACCCATACGTCGGGGAACGGGCCGCGTCGGCACGCGGCGCTCTCGCCGGCAACAATCCCGGATCTGTCCAGGACTGGTACACCGCCCTTCCGGCCACAGCATTCGCGGTAGAGGGCGGCGGGGCTCACCAGCATCCCGTCGCGCACATGCCGGCGGACAAAACCGGAGCGGCGGTCATCGGCAGCCACTACGGCATCTGGAACGACAGCCGGTGGATCTGGGACACCGGAGCGCACACGCACACCATCACCGGCGGTGGCGACGCGGAAAGCCGACCCATCAACAAGTACGTGTACTTCATCATCAAGTTCGACGGATGAGGCCCGCCATGACAACAAGTTCCCAGCCAGGACCGGCCACGGTCGTCAGCGCCGACGGTGTGCTCGTGGGCGCGGTCGTCGGCTACGGCGCGATCGTCTCCGGCAACGCGGCCGCCCCCGAGGGATGGCTGCTCTGTGACGGCAGCGCCGTGTCTCGCTCCACCTACGCTTGCCTCTACAGCGTCATCGGCGACATCCACGGCAGCGGAGACGGCAGCAGCACCTTCAACCTGCCCGACTACCGCGGCCGGTTCCATCGCGGCGTCGACGACGGAACCGGCCGTGATCCCGACGCCGGCACGCGCACCCCAGCCAACCCCGGCGGGCTCAGCGGCGACCGGGTCGGCTCCGTCCAACCGAAGGCCACCGCCCGACCCGGTGGCGAACGCTTCGCCAGCGACTACAGCCCAGACCATCATCACTGGGTGCCGAACCTGCCCGACGACAACTCCCACCCATGGGCCGCCGGGTCGCACTACGCCGGCTGGAACGACGGCAGCGGCGAGACCAGCAGCAACGGTTGGCACCAGCACGCACTCAGCGGCGGTGACAGGGACACCTGTCCGGTGAATCTTTACCAGAACTACCTGATCTACTACGGCACGCGTTCCTAAGGAGCAACGGATGAGCCAGGAAGACGTGCCCGTCGTTCCGCTGGGGCACCTCGTCGTCGGAACGGTGCTGCCATACAGCGCTGGCAACCCTATCGACGAGTACGGGCTGCAAGAGCAAGGCTGGATGTACTGCGACGGCAGGCTCCTCGGCCGAGCCGACCACCCCGAGCTCTTCACGGTAATCGGCACCCTGCACGGCAGCGGCGACGGCACCACCACCTTCAACCTGCCCGACTACCGCGGCTACCTACTTCGCGGCGTGGACGACGGCACCGGACGCGACCCCGACGCCGGCAGCCGAAGCGAACCCGCTCCCGGTGGCGCGGTCGGCGACCGCTGCGGTTCCCAGCAGCCCCACGCCACCGGCCGACCGCGGCAAGCGCTCACGCTCGACACCGACGGCGGACACAGCCACCAGGTGTACGGCGTCCCGGAAGACAACTCATCCACACCCGTAGCCGGTTCGACCCGAAGTATCTGGAACGAAGACGGCGGGAACACCGACCCCGGCGGATCCCACCAACACCTGATCTCCGATGGCGGGGACATGGAAACCCGTCCGACCAACGCCTACGTCAACCACATCATCCGATACCGGACGTAGCAATTCGAGGCTCGCCGGTGCAGGCACCTCGATCCCATCGCTGATTTAGAGGGCTGTCTCGCTAAAGGCGGTTCCGGCGATCTTGGTTAGTCGGTTTCAGCGGCTGGGAAGCGGTCGCTGAAGGTGACGGCGAAGGCGTTCAACGCGGGTTTCCAGCGCATCGTCCATCGGGTCCGGCCTGCTCCGGTGGGTCTCAGGGGGCGGGTCACCAGGTACAGACACTTCAACGCGGCCTGCTCGTTCGGGAAGTGGCCCCGGGCCTTGACCGCACGTCGGTAGCGGACGTTGAGAGACTCGATCGCGTTCGTCGAGCAGATCACCTTGCGGCGGACAGAGAGCTGCAAGGCCGCGCTGGCCTCGATAGACCCGACGCCGTACTTCGGCAAGTACCGGGAGAACGTGTGGGCCGGAATCCGCGGCTACCTGAACGCGGTCACCGACCGCGCCGCCGCACCGGTCATCGACAAGTACACCGGGGTGCTGGCCGCGGCCGACATCGAGGAGTTCACCACCAGCACCACGTTCATGATCCTCCAGTCGCTCCGGTTGGACCGGGGGATCGGCTCGCAGGTCCACCCCTGACCACTGCCAGTGAGAACGACTGATACGACTGGTGACCGGTGAGAGCCTGTTGAAGGACGTGGTCAGGTCGCGTGGATTTATGGTGGTCGTGGCTGCTGGCGGGCAAGTCGGCGGGGCATGATGACTCAAGTCTCGTGATTATGCGGCCTCGGCTGTGCTGGTCACGGTCCCATGGTGGGCTAATCCAGCGAAGGTCGCGGCGGCAAGTGTTCCGTAAGCGGATCCGCGAAGGATCCGGAAGCCAGCACCCGAGCCGCTCCGGGAAGCATCGGGCTCATAGCTGTCGCCGCGAATCTATGTCCGACCAGACGAACGGTAGAACTCCGCGCCGCATCGAGGTTGGCGACTCCGACGTAAGCTTCTAGCCGCGATGCGCGCGTTCAGCCCGCCCGCACCCGAGGACGCCTCGCTGCCGGCATTCATTGACGATCTGCGCGATCAGCTGACGCAGCTTCAGCGCCGGTGGGAAGGCGTCATCGCGCCGACCGTTCGCGGAATGATCGAAACAAACACCTGCGAGGTGACCCTGAGCGTTATGGCCGACGACATCACCACCGCTCCCATAGCCGCAGGCCGGGCAGTCGCTTACGCCGCCGATCGTGCGGCGGCCTCCTGGCAGGTCGCGGTCGGCCGCATCACCGTTCAGAGACCACCTCGGCCAACCACCTTCGCGGACCTGCCACCGCTTCCCTGACCCGGCCAGGCCGGGGTGCAGGTGCCGCTCACGCTCTTCGCCCGCACTCACGGACCCGGCCTGCCCTAGGTGCAGCAGTTTGGACGCACATGACGCACAGCGCGGCGCGTCGACGCCGGCGCCCAACCAGGTGACGCTGCGGGTCGCTCTCACCGAGCCGACCGCCACGGGCGCCACACCCGTGCTCCTCAACACGGGCCTCGACGGCGCAGGAAGGCAGGAAATACTGGTGCCCGTCGGCCGGGCCCGGACCCTGGCCTACCAGATTCGTTTCCTACCCAACCGACAGGGAAGCCGCCACTGATGACACCCGACCCCGATCAGGCGCCGCAGGGCGACACCGTGCAGCTACCCATCTACCAACCCCCGCCAGCAGGCAGGAAGAAGGCGGTCCCATGGGTGATCGCCGCCTCCGTCCTCCTCGGTCTCAGCTGCTGGGGAGGTTTCATCGCCGTCAACGACGACGAACCGAGCCGCCCCTCCGCCGGAAACAGCCCCACCCAGGCCGGCCCCTCCGCCGCTGCACCCTCCGGCGACGCGACCGCCACCACCGACTCGAACGTCCTCCAGCAACTGCCCACCCCGACACGATCTACCCCGACGACGTCCGCGGCGCGGCCGAGCCCGTCATCAGCCCGGCCGAATCCGACCGCCACCCACAGCACCACGCCACGGCCGGCGCCCACCAGCTCTCGGCCGAAGCCTCCACCCGCGCCCACGACCGACCCGCGATTCGGCACCTGCAAAGAGGCCAACAACGCCGGCTACGGCCCGTACTATCGCGGCGTCGACCCCGAGTACGCCTGGTACATCGACCGGAACAAGGACGGCGTGGTGTGCGACTGATAAGTCCCCAGCCCGGGCGGAACGGAGTAACCGATCATCACTTGTGCCCACCGCTACGTCCTGCCGCTCCTGGCTGTACCCGGGCCAAGGTCGCGCACGGTGAGTGCGGCGAAGGTGGCGAAGGGGGCGGCGCCGGACGAGTGTAGATGTAGCGCCGCACATTCCCGCGACGCCTGTAAATGATGGAAAGGTCGGGTGCGCGGCCTGACGAACGGGCGGGACCGCACCACCCCCGCGATCTCGCCCGGTACCTGGTCCGAACAGCGCACCATGAAGCCCGTCGGGAGACATCCCTTTGGCTAATTCGACACCTCGTACCCCGCCGCCGCGCTGGCCGGGTAGCCGCAACGGCGTTGCCGCACCTGCCGTCTGGAACCTGCCAACCCGGCCACTTCCCCAACAGCCGCAACGCTCGGGGGAGTGGTGGCCC
The DNA here is from genome assembly GCF_044456245.1 of Micromonospora sp. NPDC051006. Classification (NCBI taxonomy): domain Bacteria; kingdom Bacillati; phylum Actinomycetota; class Actinomycetes; order Micromonosporales; family Micromonosporaceae; genus Micromonospora; species Micromonospora sp. NPDC051006. Next base: position 54,870 of record NZ_JBITFP010000006.1, on the reverse strand, counting down.
TATGCGGTGTTCGGCGCAGTGACCCTACTGCTCGGGTGCTTGGCGATGGTGGTCGTCCTCCTAGCCAGGTAGCCCGCGAGGCGGCTGATTTCTGGTTAGCCAGCGGGTGCCGCCCTGCTCACCAGTAGCGGCGAACCAGGGCCTAGCTCGGCCGGCCCCTGTCAGATCGGCGCGCCGGGCGGGCCGTGCGCAGCGACCCGAGCCAGGCGCGGCCAGCTTCGCGTACGACGGCTCCTCGGCGATCAGTCCGGCCGCCGCGGAGACGGCCAGCTCGGTCAGCTCAGCCGCGTCCGACCGGGCGGTACGCCCCGACTCGACCAGCGCGAGGATCCGTTCCGGGTCGGTGTCGTGCAGCTTGTGGTGGCGGCGGCGCAGCAGGCCGCGCAGCAGGGTCCGGCGAGGTAGCGGCCTCGCCGATCGACCACTCACATGAAGCGGGACCACGACGATGCCGGCGGGGCGCCGCAGGGCTTCGGGGTGTAGGGGGAGCAGAAAATCGGTGTGCTCGGCTCCCAATCGCGTCAGAAGACGGCTCCCTAGCGCCATTCGCGAGTCCTGCTTACGTCCCGCGACCGGCCCATGGGAACTCGTTGATATCCGCCGCTAGCCATCACCTCTGGCGGCCACCGCGGTTTGGCGCCCGCGTCGGCGGGAAGCGCGTGGACCTGCGACAACGAGGAGAGGAACTCTCATGACATCGACCCCACCGCCTGGCGGGACGTTCACCTTGGCGAAGGATCTGACAGTCACCCGGATGGGGTACGGCGCGATGCAGTTGGCCGGCCCGCACGTGTTCGGCCCGCCGGCCGACCGCGACGCTGCCGTGGCCGTGCTGCGCGAGGCCATTCTCCTGGGCATCAACCACATCGACACCGCCGACTACTACGGCCCGTATGTCACCAACGAGATCATCAGGGAGGCTCTGCACCCCTACCCTGACGATCTACACATCGTGACGAAGGTCGGAGCGTTGCGGGACGCCGAGGGGAACTGGCCGCCGGCGCTAACGCCTGGGCAGCTGCGCCAGGCTGTGCACGACAACCTGGATCACCTCGGGCTGGACGCACTCGACGTGGTCAACCTGCGCGTCGGTGGGCTCGACCGACCCACTCCCGGCCCCATCGCCGAGCCGTTCACCGCGCTCGCGCAGCTGCAGCAGGAGGGCCTGATCAAGCACCTCGGTCTCAGCACCGTCACCGCCGAGCAGATCGCCGAAGCACAGTCCATCGCGCCGATCGTATGCGTCCAGAACTTCTACAACATCGCCAACCGCAACGACGACGACCTGATCGACTCCCTCGCCGCACAGGGCATCGCCTACGTGCCTTACTTCCCGCTCGGCGGCTTCTCCCCACTGCAGTCCGAGGAACTGAACGCCGTCGCCAACCGCCTCGACACCACACCGATGGCCATCGCGCTGGCGTGGCTGCTCCAGCGCTCCCCGAACCTCCTGCTCATCCCCGGCACCTCATCCGTCACGCACCTGCGCGAAAACGTCACCGCTGCTGCGCTGACCCTTCCCAAGGACGCGCTGACCGAACTGAACGCAATCGCGTCGTGAACACGACCACCGCGCAACCTCCGATCGGGTTCATCGGCCTCGGCGACCGGGGACCACTGCGGCGACCGCCGTCGCCAAAGCGGAGTGCCCCCTGCACATGGAGCCCGCCGACCCGGCCCCCTCGACGCAGTCGGCGACGACGTGCACGTCCGGCAGGAACCCAGTCGCTGGGCTGACTGGTTGAGGATGCTGTGCCGTCCACCCGTCGACGTCATTCGCAGCGGTCCTCCGAGCCGCGTCCGTACCGCTGGCAACAGTCGGTCCGGTGCTGGTACACGCGCAGGTCCCAGCCGCGGGACCGCCCGATGTCCGAGGTGCGCTCGTACAGGCACGCACCCCACACCACGGACTCGCCGCCCCCGTCGATGACGTGCCCGTCGCCTGGCCCGCCGCGCAACAACACCTCCATCCGACTGACGTACCACGCAGGACCGGCCGACGCAGGACGACGGCAAAGGTCAGGACGCCCTGCGCACAAGTCCACCGATGCGACGTCACGAGGAGCAAAGCGGACGGCCCCATTCCTGACTGTAGCGGCGGGGTGACGTAAGCGAGACGTTCATGTTTGACTATGCCCAAGCAGGCGGGGGAGGCGCGGCTAGCAATCGACTGCGGCACCACCAGCACCGTCGCCGTCCTTGCCTGGCCCGACGGCAGCTGGTCGCCACTGTCCATCGACGGCGCACCACACCTGCCCAGCGCCGTCTACCTCTCCCCGGACGGCGACGTGTGGACCGGGCAGCGGGCCTGGCAGGCCGCAGCGGACCAACCGAACCGGTTCATCCCGGCACCACGCCGCCCCACCGACGACCAGCTCACCGTCGACGGAACCGTCGTTGACGCTCTCGACCTGACGGCCGCAACCTTGCGCCGCGTCGCTGCCGAGGCCGAGCGGGTCGCCGGCGGCCCGCTGCAGGATGTGCGGGTGGTGGTGCCGGCGCGCTGGGGGCCGCGGCGCACCTGGATGCGGCAGGCCGCCCACCGGGCAGGTCTTCCACAGCCACGCCTGGTGGAAGCGCCGGTGGCCGTCGCCGAGCACCTGGTGGCCGCCGGCCTGCGATGGCCGGTGGGGTCGTTCATCGCCGTCTGCGATCTGGGTGCGGGCGCGGAGGTCAGTGTCCTGCGCCGCGGCCCTGCGGGCCGCGACCCTCGCCGACCCGGCCGCCGGCGGCAGCGCCATCGACCAAGCCCTCACCGCGTCCCTCACCGGCGACCCCACGCCGGAGGACACCGGTGATGGCGCAACGCGGTGGACGGTGGTCGCCAGCGTTCAAGCCGCGAAGGAAGCCTTGGCGCATCACCCGACCGTGACCGTGCCGCTTCCCGACCGCCACCCATCATCGTGAACAACACCATGCTCGAGGAGGCCGCCCGCCCGGTCGTGCAGCGCGCTGCGCGCCTGACCAGCGAGGCGGTCACCGCAGCCGAGATCAGCACCGATGAACTCGCCGGCGTCTACTGCGTCGGCGGCGGCGCGCACCTGCCGCAACTGGAGAAGCTCATCGCCGACCAGAGCGGCGTCGCCCCGACGGTGGTCACGGAGCCGGCGCTCGTTGCCGCCCGAGGCGCCGCGGACGCCGGCGTCGCCAACCCCAGCATGGCGAGCGCCGTGGAGGCGGCGGTGCCGCTGGTGCGGCGGGCCGTCGCCATCGCCGTGCCCGGCTTCGCGTCCCTGGCCCTGATCTGGCAGTGCCTCATGACCGGAGAGCAACACAGCACGCTGAATGTGCACTACTGGGTGACCCTGAACTGGGGCGAGCTCACCATGGCCGCCGTGTTCGCCCTCCTGGCATGCCTCGGTGCGGGCACCATCCTCGACTCCCTCGCCGCCGCCCACAGCCCCACCCCCGATGCCGGGTCCGAAGGCGGAAAGATCAGCGTCGGCATCCTCGCCGCCGTCTCCCTCGCCCTCGGATCGCGGGCCTCTACGCGGTGGTTGCCAGCCAATATTTAGGCAAGCCGGTGGGCGCGTTCCTCAGCTGGGCCCTCTGGCCGGTCACCCCGACCGTGCTGATGGCCGCCGCCATGGCGGTCGTTGCCGCCCGGCAATGGCGGGCACCCGTCAGTTGGCGGCCGCTTCGCGCGGCCGCATCGTGCCGGGTCAGTCCGGCCTGTGAAAACAACGCCGCCGCGCGGAGCATGTAATGCCGCACCACCGGAGAACGCTTTTCATTGATAAAGGTCGGGTGCGCGGCCTCCTTGCCGGGGCGGGACTGCCCGACCCCCGCAGTCCCGCCCCACTCAACCGAACAGCGCACCATCACCTCCACGGAGACATGCCATGACGGCTGACTCGACGCCCCGCACCCCGCCGCCGCGCTGCCCGGGCCGCCGCAATGCAGTGGCAGCGCCTCCGGGTTGGAACCTGCCAACTCAGCCTCTCAGCAGCGGCAGCACTCCCGCGACTGGTCGCCGCTCGTGATGACATCGCCCTACGGCTGGAACGAACGACCGCCCAAGACCTGTATGCCGAGACCGGTGAGCATGGCGCGGCCGCCGCGCCCATCACCCCGCCGGGCGCCGCAGAAGCCGAGCGGTCACCGGGGGCCCGTGATCCCCCACAGCTGGGCTTGGCCGGCGTCGGGGATCAGCCTCGTGGCGCCTGGCTAAGCGCCCTTCCTGGCGTTCTTGACCGCCTCGCGGTTCCTCTGCGCGGCTACCGTTCGCAGGATCCGCTGTCGAGGTGGAAGTACCTCGTGTTGGCCCAGCGGCAGAGCCGGATGCCGACGACAACGCCGGCGATCGTGACCAGGGCAGGAAGGTACCCGCTGGCGACCTGCACGATCGGGATCGCCGGACAGCCACCCGAGATCGCCCAGCCGGTACCGAACAGCACCGCGCCGGGGATCACGCCGGCGTGGATGCGTCCCGGGGTGCGGCGGACACGCAGTACGGCGAACACCACGACGATGATCGCTACGGCGCCGGCGAAGGCCAGGAACATGCGAGGGTCCTGGAAGGTGAACATGCGGTTCAGTTCGGCGTAGTCAGCGAAGCCGATGTTCGTGACGGTGAAGCCGAGGGCAAGCCCGGCGATGATGTTGGCGACGAGTATCCCGCCCCGGGTACGCATCAGATCACCTTCCACAGCAGGAACGACACGAGGACGCCGGTGCCGAAGAAGACGGCAGTGGCGACGATGCTGACCGGCTGTAGTCGGCCGCAGCCGTTGAGCCCGTGACCGCTGCTGCACCCTCCGGCGAGACGGGTGCCGAAGCCGACGAGCACACCGCCGACGAACAGTGCGCCGATCATTGCGATCGGCTTGTCGGTCACGATCCGGCCGAAGGCGTCGCCCATGTCGAGGCGGAGCTGGAATCTGCCGGCGGTGACGGCCGCTACCCACCCGCCGACGAAGATTGACAGAAGCAGGGCGGCCTGGCTGACCAAGGGCGCCGGGAGCATGCTCGCCATGGAGGAACTCACCGCCGTCGGCGGCCGCACCGCCTGTTCCGGTGTCCGCGCGTCTCCGTGCGGAGCGCGAGGCGCGGCAGGCGCAGGCGAACCGGCTCCGAAGTGGTCGGCGGTGGCCACGGCGAGAGCGTCGGCGAGGACACGTTCGTCGGCGAACTGGGCGTTCACCCGTTCGACACGGCGTTCTGCGCGCCAGTGCAGCACACGGTCCCACGCACCGGACACCCCGAAGGATCGATCGGTCGTCACGGCGTAGTTGATGGTGGTGAGGGCGAGCCCGGCGGCCCCGGCCCACCACGGCCAGTATCCAGTCATGCGGAGGTCGCCAGCCAATCTGTGAGTCGGGTCCACCACCGGACCCGCCGAGGCGCCGGTGGGGTCGATGGGGTTCTGGCTAGGTGCGGACCCTGTGCGGGTGATCCGGTGTTGAAGCCTTGAGCGGCTGCCGGTACCGGGTTGGGATCCCGGGCCGGTACCGGCTCGAACCGCTGTGAGGGCCCCGGATTGAGCCGTGACGGGGATGCCTGCCTGGCCGTGTCCGACCCGTCAGCGGCGGGCATGCCTCTCAGGTGCAGCGCGTCGGCTCCATTTGGCAGGAGCGTGATCGGCACGAGCTGCCCCGTCCGGGACCGCTCATACCGAGCGCACGTCCGCCAACCCTCCGCGCTGTCGCAGTAGTAGTTACGCCATTCGCGCAAGCTTGCGTTGAGCAGCGGGAAGAGGGGGCACTCCCGAACGTGTAAGCAGCCCATGTCACTCCGATCTGGCCAGCGTTCACCCCGAGGCGATTGGGCGGGATGGCATGAGCTGGAGAGGCAGGTCTCGGTCAGCAAGCATACATACCGTATGGATGAATAGCGATCGAAAGGTGATCATGTCGAACGCCGTTTTGATCAACGGCCTGGACACGCCCTACTACGGCCTCGGGCGGTCGGACGCCCGTTGCCCGTGGCCGATGGCGCGTCTGCGTCGGCCGTCTGGTTCGCCCGACTGGCGCGGGGTCAGCCCCGCGCCCCGGTCGTCGCCGCGCCGAGCGTTCGCGCTGCGCGGCCGGCAGATTCCATGCCGGCGCGCCCTACGCCTCCGGCCACCGGAAGCGTTGTGGATCAGCGGACGTGTTGAAGCCGTGTGGATGAGACCAGTCGGGAAGCGCAGTCCGGTGCAGTCAGGCAGGCGAGCGCGTCGGCGGCCGCACAGTTCGACGGGGTAGTCGCCGACTTGGCCAGCCGAATGTCCGCGCAGAGGTGAGTCGCGAGGTCGACATCGGACGCCTGTCGCGCCGGCGTCACGAAGTTCGGCACGGTACAGGGCCTCATCCACGTGAACACGTCTTCAGCACGCGTATACCACGGACGGCGACCGCGAGATTGCGGCACGCTGGCCGGGCAAAGGGGGCGGCCTCGGCCTGTCACTCGAGCAGAGGTATCCATGCGGCGGCGACGGTTCCGTCGCGTCGCGCCTCGGTGAGCCGTTGAGCCGGAAGCGGCTCGGGGTGCCCTGCCCGCTGCCGGGGACCAACTCCGTAGACGGCGGCGACGGCGCCCAGCGCCCTCGCGGCGGTCGTCCAAGTGGACGGTATCTCGTTGACGCCGTAGGCGAATACGTGACCGGTCGGGTCATGCAACCCGAGACCCGTAGCGTGCAGATCCACACCCCAGGTGGTCACCCTCGCCGGATGTGTCGCCGATGTCCAGCGCGGCAGGCCCAACAAGATCGCCGCCTCCACCTGCGCCTCGCACCGTGAGCCCGTGAGGGTTTCCGTCCACGCGGCGCTGGCTGGCTCGAACCAGGCGACGGCGACCACCACCGGTCCGTCGGCGTGAGAAGGCTCCCCTGGCTGCGGGATGGGAAAGGGAGCATCCCACCGCTTCTCCTGGCTCGTCACCCACAAGTGCAGCCGTTCACCGCCGCGCCCTTTCGCATCATCGGCGACGGCAAGCACCCATGCATCGCTGACCTTGTCTCGCGCGCCTGACCGATCCGGGTGATTTACCGGTGGAGTCGGCTCCGTAGCACCTGCGCTTTCCACAGCCGGTAATCCATCCGATACCTCTCGCGATGTTGCTGATGTCCACGGGCGTGCATTCACCGCTTGAGTGGACCTGGGTACGGCCGCGGGTGCGGGCCTGAACGCGTCGACTCCATTCGGCAGGAGCGTGATCGGCACGAGCTGGCCTGTCCTGTACATCTGGTACCGAGCACACGTCAGCCATCCCTCCGCACTGTCGCAGTAGTTGTTGCGCCAGGCGCTCAAGCTCGCGTTGAGCAGCGGGAAGAGCGGACAGCCCTGAGCGTGTGAGCAGCCCATGTCACTCCGATCTGGCCAGCGTCACCCAGGGTGAATGGGTGGGATGGCATGAGAGTTGGAGGGGCAGATCTCGGTCAGCCAGCATACATACCGTATGGACGAGTAGCGATCGAGAGGTGATCATGTCGAACGCCGCTTTGATCAACGGCAGGCACGTCGACCGCTTCGTCGACACCCTCGAGGCCCTCCCAGCGGCGACCGCCGCGCCCGCTCCGCTGCCGCGCTCGCACGAGCAGCCCGGTCGGCCCCTTGCGGCCAGGCTGCGGTGACTCGATTGCTTCGTCGGACAGCCCCGTCCACCGGCCTGGCTGCCCGTCAGGACGGTGCAGTCCCCGACAGACCGCGAGCAGCACCGGGGCTTCGATCCCTACGCAGCCGGTGGTCGCAGCCTCGGCCAGGCGAACGGACGAACTCCTGCCACTCGTCGAGCTAACAGGTCCGCCTGTCTAGGTCGGACCCGCTACTGCCCGGGCTGATCGGACAAAATCCTGCAGTCGTTGCCCGCTGCCGCGAGTAGAGCGTCCGCGGTGTCGAGCCGGCCCACCGCGCGGTGGGTGGCGGCGAGGGCTTTCCACTGGAGCGGGTCAACGGTCAGCACCGCGGCGGCCGGATGGTTGACCAGGAGGTCGAGCCGGTCGGTGTCGACGACTGATCGGGCTGCCTCGGCCAGGCACATCACGGGTAGCCCGAAGAGGGCTTTCTCGCTGGCCACCGTGGCGATCGCTTCGCCCACGGCGGTCGAGCCCTCGGTGAACGCGAGGATGGCGGAGGTGTCGAGGATGAGCCGGATCGGAAGGTCATTCAAGGCGGGGCCGCGCTGGTCCGGGCGGGCGGGTGGGGTAGATGAACGGTGGCGGGGTCGGCGCTGCCTTGGGGCGCGCCACATGGGGTAGGTAGGGCTGCCGTCGGGGAGAGTGAACGGTTCGAGGGGAACGTAGCCGTGCCGTGAGTACAGGTCCTGATCGACGAGGGTTGTCACCTCCGTGTAGATGGGCATCGGCGCCTGGCCCATTCGAGCGTTGCTGGTGGCGAGCAAGGTGCTGGCGCGCCTGACCCAGTACGGCTTCGGTGCGACGGTGAAGAACGCCAGGTGGTGGTGCGGGCCGTCGGGTCGGTGCGTATGCAGAACGTCGTCGAGGTGCAGGAAACGGTCCAGGTACTCGCCGCAGGCGACAGCGAGCCGCTCGCCGTACCCGCTCGGCGGTGAGATTAAATCGTAGCGGTGCAGCCACACGGCGGCGGCGGAACGATCGTGCAGGAGATGGGCTTCGCCGAACAGCAGCGCGTATTCGGTCCAGACGCGGACGACGGCGCTGAGGATGTCCCGCCGACGGTGTTCGTCGGGTACGAGCCATGCGCCGATCGTGCTGTCGGTGAAGGGCCCGACGACAAGATCCACGATGTGAGGGATGTCGTGCCAGTGGGCTCGACAGACGGGCAGGTTGTTGGTCACGCGGTTCTCCGGGTAGCAGATGCGGTTGGTCAGCGATGGCGGTGTCGCCGGGCAGTGCAGAGTTCTGGGACGGCATACGTCCAGCAACAGATGCGGCTTCTTCCCCTACCGTGCGATCAGCCAGCGCGGTACGGGCAGAAGTGGTTCCGAAGGGCCGTGAAGGCGGGACCGGGCCGATGAGCCGGGAGGGCATCGGTTTAGAGGTACGCCCACAAAGGCGCTGCTGCCGTTCCAACTCAGGTAGGCGCCGTACTGGGTCACAGGCGAGGCGGACAGCGGGCGGCCGACGCCCTGGCCCTCTGGCCGGGATGGCGGGGCCATCCCGGCCAGATCGGGTGGCTCAGCGCAGCGCCCACCGGACCGACGGGTTGTTGTGTGGGACCAGCGGACGCCGCACGGGTGAGCGGACGTTACGGCTGGACCTTCCCTTCCACAGCAGCGACAACCGCCACATCGAGTGCGCGATGGTGTGATCGCCGAGCGGAACGGCGTCCCTGTCGGCGTATTTGTGGTGCCGAAACAGCGTTCGGTCGTCGTCGGTGAAGACCTCCGCGTACGTGGGCAGGCCGAGTGTGTCCATCCACTGCTGCGCTCCGGCGAGGGCCGCCGCGGCGTGGCCCGACTCCGCCGGGCCCGGCGCGGCGAGCAGGGCCAGGTGGTTGTGCGCCTCGGTGGGACGCCGCGCGGCGAGGGCTTGGTCGAACTGCAGGAAGCGATCCAGGTGCGCACCGCATGCTTCGGTGAGCCGGTCGGCGTATCGGTTTGGGGGCGGGATGGGCCGGTAGCGGTGGAACCAGACGGTCGCGGCGGTGCCGTTCGGTAGCAGGAAAGCATCGCCGAAGAGCAGCGCGTGTTCGATCCAGATCCGAGCCACAGCGGCGAGGGTGTTCGGCCGGCATCGCTCGTCGGGGACGAGCCAGGCGCCGAGGCCGGTGGGAGCGAGGGTTTCGGTGACAAGATCGGCGATCCGGCCGATGTCGCACCAACGAGCCCGGACGACGGGCTGGGTCACGTTCATGGGTAACTCCTGGCCACCATTGTGATGGGATACTCGGGAAGGATGCCGGCGTCGTCGCGGGCCACCGCGGGCCGGCGCGGGCCACCAAGGACCGTCAAGCATTGGGGTAGGCAGAGGCCGTCGGTGCCGCGGACGGCACGGAACGGCCCGCCGGTCAGGCGGGCCGGGTGCCCGGGCGGGGCGAGCGCGACGGGAGAGCGTCGCCAGCGCTCGGGTGGCAGCGGCGGCCGGCCAGGCTGGGTGGCGTCCATACCGACGTGGGGGCGTCGGCCGGGCTTCCGTGTACTGCACCGGACGTGGCGGATCCACTGGTGCCGGGGGCGGGCGGGGAGTCGGCATTCGGCCAGGGCAGGTGCGGCGCGTCCGGCCGAACGAGGCCCGGCAGAGACGACAGCTGCCTGGTGGTGTGCCAGTCCGGTGGGGTGCGGGTGGAGTCGAGCCCTGCGGCGGGCTTGGCCGGCGCGGCGACGCCCGGTCCGGTGGCAGGCCCGATGCAGCCCGGGCCGGTGCCACGCACCGGGCCGCCGGGCGGGCTACTCGGCGGCGTTGTCGCCGGTGGTGTGGCCGGCGGGTCCAGAAGGTCCGTCACCGGTTCGAGGGTCTCGAGCACAGGATCCAGCGGCGCGAGCACCGGCTGCAGCCCTCGCCAGATGGGCGAGAGGACCGGGGTGAGCGGTTGGGTCACCGGACGGAGGGCGTCAGCCACCGGCATGAGCACGTCGGACTGCACGGGGCCCGTAACCGGGCGCAGCGCGTCGGCCACCGGGGCGAGCACCCCGGATCGCACCGGCTCGGCCACCGAGCGTAGGGCATCACCCACTGGTGTCAGCACAGTCCCGTCTGGCAGCCCGGCGGCCGAGCGGGAGTCGCCGGCGGCGGGCTTCGGCGTGCCGGCCCATGCGGGTGGCTCCGCGTGGCGGACGGGCGGTGGGGACACCCAGCCCGGTCGGGTTACTGCCTGGTCCGGGGTCGGGCGGCTCGGTGCCATCCGGGTCGGTGGTGGCACCGCTCGGGAGCCTGGTTCCATTGGCGGGGCGGCTGGGGACGCGGCGTCGGCGGTGGGCGACTGCGGTGTCGCGGCCTCGAGAACTGGGCGGAGGACGTTGGCGAGCAGGTCGACAGCGGCGTCGATCGGCGCGGCCGGCGGACGGTCCGCGGCGTAGGCGGTCGCGGTGGTGGCGGCCTCGTGGGCGCCCCACGTCACAACGACCCCGCCGATCAGGAGCCCGAGGCGCAGCGCGACCCGCGTCCACCGCCCGCCCCGTCGACTCATCCCGGCATCCCTCCGACCCTCGGCCATCGCCGACGATCAATCATGCGCACTGTACCGAACGCAGCCGACCGATCACAGCATGTCGCTGATCGGAATCGGGCGCGTCGCGCCCGGATGGCAGGATTGGGCGCTCCCGACCGGGCTGCCACCGGCAGGCATCGACGACCTGGCGCACGAGCTGTTCGAATGCCCCTGATGTGGTCGGAGAAGCCACCGGCTTGTGGCCTGTAGATGGCCAGGCGGCTCCGGCGTGCGTGCTATTGACGCCTCGGCCCGTAAAGGGAACCGTGCCAGGAAGAGGCTGGAGCCACGGGCCGTCCATCTGACATCTACGGCAGGACGGGCCGGGCAGGGTCTCTAATCCGACGGCCTGCGCCATTCGGGCCGGTGACGGTGCCGTCGCGAAGCGCGAAGGCGCCGCGGGTGTCTTCCCATCGACGACGATGCCTCTACCCGCGTTGGCGCGCCGGCGGCGGTCGCTCTGGCGGGAGTGGCTACGCACCGCCGCCATCAGCTCGTACGGGTTACCCGGCTTGAGGTGCCGCCTGGCGGTGATCGGCCGGCCCTCGCTGTTGCGTTTCACGCGTGATCATCGATCTACAGATGAAGCTCCCGCATCCTGAGGAGAGGTCTTATGTCGATCACGCGGTTACTCGCCAGTGCCACGCTGGCCACCGTGCTCGTGGCTGTCGCCGGGACGCCCGTCCAGGCGGCTGGCAACGATCCGTTATACGACAAGCAGTGGGGCCTGCGGCAAATCCACGCCGAGCAGGCTTGGGTGACCAGCACGGGAGCCGGTGTGGTGATCGCGGTTGTCGACACCGGTGTCGATCTCAACCACCCGGATCTGACGTCCAAGCTCGTTCCCGGCGCCACCTTCGTGGACTGCGGTGCGGCACGGTCAGTCCTGCCTGCTCGGACTCGCCGTAGTCGTAGACGTTGGTGATGTGAGGATGACTGAGCCGAGCCGCGGCCTGGGCCTCGATCCGGATCCGGCGCCGAAAGGACCGCGCACGGGCAAGCCGTGAGGCGAGCATCTTGATCGCCACCTGCCGGCCGAGCACCTCGTCGTAACCCCGCCACACCAACGACATGCCACCGGCGCCGAGCTGTTCGATCAGCCGGTACCGTTCACCGAGCACTTGGGCACCGTTGCTGATCGCTCCACTCATGCTGACAGTTGTTGCCCCCGCTCAGCCCAGCTACACCACTTATCCGAAATCCGGCCCTGCCCATACGAGCTGATCGTTCTGCTTGCCACAGCGGCCGCGAAGGCCGGCGGACTAACCGGTCGTTACGGAAGCGGCGGGCCGGCCGGCGACGCCGCGAAGTAGCCCACTGGGCAGGAATGTCAGTTTGTCGCGCCCATGCTCGTCACAGCGGGCGAACAAGCCTGCTTGGGGAGCGCTGCGCAGCCCAGGCGAGATCTATTGCCTCACCGGCGGCTGCGTCCGTCCCCGGAAGTTGGCGGACGCCAGAGTTCCACCGACTGGCTGGTTCTTGTAACAGCACAGTGGCTCTCGACGCCTGCCTATTGAAGTCGGGTGCGCGTTTCCGTGGCGGGCCTCCGGACCCGCGGGACCCGTCCGCTCTGTCGAACGGCATGCGGGCAGGCCTGCCGGACGTAGCCATGACTGAGGCGACACGGTCGGTCCTGTCAACCGCCGACAACTAAGGGGAGACGATGACGGACACTGCCTCCGAGAGGGCGGGCCAGGCGCCGCCGCCACCGTCCGAGCAGCAGCGATCTGCGACGTGCCGGAACTGTGGGCAGCCGCTGTTTCACGAGTGGTTGTGGGGCTGGATGCACGAAGGCGATCGCTACCTGTGTGAGGACCCTGCCACGGGTAAGTTGCTGTGCCAACCGGCAACGCCCGCCTCGCCCCTTTGAGAGCAACACGCCGCGAAGCTCGCCCCCACGGAAGGCCGTCGATGATGACAGCCGGCGCCCCATCAGACGTCGCAGAGTGACATCACACGGCTCAATTGCGTCGCCTTCCCTGGCTGGCCATGAAACATCGGCTGGCCGCGGCAAGGACGGGGAGGTAAGGACCAAAATCCTCGGCCTCGCCAGTGGCGTCGGCGCGGTCGAGACGGGCGCCTGTTCGGGCTGCCCGAGCGGGGCCATCGGCCAGAAGCGGGTTGAGCTGGGGCTACTTGTCGTCGAGCAAGGGTCGCGGTGACGCCGTGGCTGGGTAGCCTGCGACCATGAGCGAGGACGCGGAGGCACCTGAGCCGGACGATCCGGCATGGTCCCGCCACGCCCCGGTCACGCTGCTGATGTCACAGCACTTCATTGCCGCGACGGTGACCGCGCTCCGGCACAGCGTTGAGGCGACAATCGCCTCGGCGGGACTAGTGGGTGATGCAGGCTTCGACTTCCTGTTGGCCGTGCATGAACTGGTCGCCAACGCCGTGCGTCATGGCGGCGGGAGAGGACACCTCTATCTGTGCAGGCAGGAAGATGTGCTGATTTGCGAGATCACCGATCAGGGAAAGGGGGCTGATAGCCTCCCCATACGGCTGCCGGGGCCCGATGTCTCCGGTGGGCGGGGACTCTGGTTGGCGCACCAACTGACCGACCAGCTCGTCCTCGTCCGGCGACCCGACGGCGTGACCGCCACGGTCACACTGTGCTTGGAGCCCCTAGACGCTCCCCATAGCCGGTCCGAGTCGGCCGCGCCGCAGACCGAAGGTCTCAGCCCTAGGGAGGAGAACCAGTGACCAGCTTTCAGCCCAGCTGGCAGCACCAGGTCCGCGTTGACCAGGACCACAGCACAGTCCTGCTGTCCGGAGAGATCGACATGAACGGAGCCGGCCAGCTCCTGGACCTCCTCGACCGCACCATCCAGACCACGAGGCGGGTTGACGTCGACATGGCGGCGGTCCAATTCATCGACTCAACCGGGATCAACGCTCTGATCACTGCAAGAAGAGCGGCAGCGGCAGCTGGCGGGCAGCTAGTCGTCACTAATCCCAGCAGGAACGCCCATCGTGTTCTGGGCATCACCGGCATACTCGAGGTTCTCTCGCCCCCCGGCACCTGACCCGCACTGCCGGCACAGATGGCCCCGGCTTGAGTGGACCGTGCGGGTCGTCAAGTAGTCAGGCCGATCAGGTGGACCTGGTGCACGCAGCCGAGGAGCCGCGAGGATCGATCTGCTGACGATCTGGGTGCCCCCGGCCGGCAGCGACTAGGTCTGTGAGGCCGCGTCAGCCCTCAGGCATCTTGGGGAACATTTCGCCGCCGAGCACCGCCGCCACCGACCGGCACGACGGCTGGTCGGTGACCACGGCCATGATCTCGGCCTGCACCTGCGGGAGCGGCAGCCACATCGCGGTGGGGAGGTGAGGCAAACACGTCGTTCGGACCCGGTGCACGCGGTCCCCATGCGGTGGTCGTGCCGGGAAGGCGCCGGGCGCTGAGGCGGTAAACGGCCCGGTAAGGCGCGCCCGGAGAGTTCGGTGGCCATCGATCCCGCGAAGCGCACTGCGTGGCCGCATCGAGGTGAACCGTCTGAACGACAGTCATAGCTTGGTGCAGTCGGCAACGCTGCTTCGATGACCCCGTCAGGGTTCGCTGACCGACTGCTGCGCCTCACCCCCTGGGGCTATCGATGGGGGTCTTCGCGCAAGAACCCGGTAATCCCCTAACGCCACACGCCGCCCATGCCCCTAACCCGGCGGGACAACGCTGGGGTGCACCCCCGATGCCCGATACCGCTGTTCAACCTACGGTCGATCGGGGCCGGGCGATCTTGTCTGGGCCACGTCCTAAAACACGAATCGAGGGACCGGCAACATGAGTGAAAGCGCCAGCACAAATTCAACCGCCGACGTGAGTTCCACCTCTGCCGCCGACTGGACCGGGAACACGGAGGTAACTGCCGATGCGAACTCGACGTCCACCGAGTCCACCGCCAACGCGGGGTCGACGGCCGAAATGGGCGTAACCCCTGGGATGGTGTCGCCGCAGAGCCTGCAGGACTTCGTATTCGGCCTGCTCACCAACGTCGACGCCCGGGCCGGGTACGAGGCGGACCCGCAAGCTGCGCTGGACGGCGCGGGCCTCAACGACGTGACCCCGGTCGACGTGCAGGACATCATTCCGCTGGTCGCTGACTACGTTCCTGTCCAGGGCGTCACGTCCCCTCTTGCCGGAGACAGCCTCGGAGCTGGCGCGGGTGCCACCGTCGATGGATTTGCGCTCGGCGGCGTGGCCGGCACCGTCGACAGCACCATGGGCGGCCTCGGCTTCACCGGTGTGACCGGCGACGTGGGTGCCACCCTCGATGGCGTGAGCCTCAGCGGCGTGGCCGGCGCCTTGGACAACACCGTCGGTGGACTCGGTGTCAGCGGAGTGACCGGCGGCCTGGGCGGCACGGCGCACGGCGTCACCGCCCTGGCAGCCGGCGTGATCGGTGACGTCGGTGGCACCCTGGACAGCACCGTCGGCGGGCTTGGTGTCAGCGGCGTGATCGGGGACGTCGGCGGGACTTTGGACGGCACGGTTGGCGGGCTCGGTGTCGGTGGTGTGACGGGCGACCTGGGCGGCACGGTGCATGGGGTGACCGGCCTGGCTGGCGGCGTGACCGGTGACCTCGGCGGGACTTTGGACGGCACGGTTGGCGGGCTCGGTGTCGGTGGTGTGACGGGCGACCTGGGCGGCACGGTGCATGGGGTGACCGGCCTGGCTGG